>JAFADH010000217.1 GCA_023424995.1 Bacillota bacterium
GGGCTATGCAGAAGGATATGGAAGCCGTGGAGCAATTTGAGAAGATTTTGCGGAAAGCAGAGTCATAGAGAATCGGGAAAAGGCGAACTAAAGAACAAAGATATCTGCTGCAAGGTTGGCAGAATATGATAAGGCAAGCCTGGGCGGTGCTGGTGTAAATAGAAGTATCATAATTACGGAAGGATGAAAGCAATAGGCGAACCGATCAAAAAACAGAACGAACTCCGCTCCAAGCTTTGCAGCCTCGGGCCAATTTCGAGATGTTGACAAAGTCCCTTTTTGAAAAATATGACCTCTTAAAACCCTTGTAAATAAATACTTTTTTAATGCGTTAAATCAGAAAAAAGGGGGTGTCGACACCGCGGAATGGCCCGAAGCAGAACTATATTGCAGTACCTTAAATATTGTTTATACCGGAAATAAATTTTTCTGTTTCAAATGCGATTGTTTCAGCATGATAATGGTGGATGTAATGGCCGCAATTTAATGCTACATATTTTCCGTACTGCATGTATGAGACAGATTCTATCAAAAGTTCACGCCAATTCGATATGCCAATCTCTTTACCGTCCGAAATAAATGATAAATATGGCGTTGATTTCGGATAACCCAAGCTCTTAATCTTTTTTGCATTATTACGACAGCATTTTACTTCATCAATCATGTTTGCTGTGAAGCTGTTATTAATAAACATATGTCTGTATATGCTCATTTCCTTCTCGGAAAACTGCCCGCAGGCTTTAATGGGTTTTGCCGCCGCCTTCGATATGAATCGTAACAACCCAAGGCGCGCACTGAATGATAGAATCTGATATATCAATGTTGTCGACACAGCCTTAAAAGCCGTAAACCGGTCATAGCATTCCGGCACTGCTGCATCTAAGCCAATGATTGCCTTGATTTCATCAGGAAAATGTATTGCCCACGCTAATGCTTCTATCCCCGACATAGAATGCGGCATCAATACATAGGGCGGGCGCAGATCAACAAGGCTCAACGCAGTTCGGGTTTCGCTTAGCATTATATCTATATCTCGTGATGTTTCAGCAGTTTCACTCCAGCCATATCCCGCCTTTTCAATTACTGCAATAGTAAATTTCTGAGACAGCGGCAGCCATATTGGCTTGAAGTCAAGGGTGGGGCAGCAAGTACCGCCGCCGGCCATAAATACAAGAATATCCGCTCCCTCACCTTTTTTATATACATGCATTTTATGATCGTTTACAGTCACAAGTGTGCCAGGAGGATTTATCCTGCGGTTTTCAATCTTCCATTCTAATTCCATTCATTACACCTCTTTAGATTCATATATATGTATGTAGATAGCCTAAAACAAACTGCCTTCAATGGCAGCTCGTTTTTTAGTCCTTTGTTGCAATTCTCCGAAAGACTTGAATACCCAAATCGCGGATTTCATTGTCTATAAGCGGTAATCCTATTCCGATGAGAGCATTGGAAAAAGTATCAATAACATTGATAAATTCCGTTTCATCTGTACCCGCACATTTTGGCGATACCCAAAACGTAATTAAAAAGCTGAACATCTCGGCTGTTTGTTTCGGGTGTTCCACATTTATAGAACCATCATTCACACCATCTTCAATCAATTTCTGAAAATAAGGGGTTAAGACTGTTTTGCATTCATCCACCTGCTTGGCAATAAGCTGGGGACTGTCTCTCACCGTCGGTGGGAGTTTTTTAACAAGCTCAATGTTATTTTCGTTGGTCAATAAAATAACCAGGACTTTTTTCAGCTTGTCAAGTCCATTAGCCGAGTAATCTTTTTCAACAATCTCAAAAGGATTATCACTTGCAAATATCCTTGATGTAACCGCGTCAATAATATCCTCTTTGGACTTGAAGTGGTGATAAAATGCTCCCCTTGTCAAATCCCCGAGATCATCTATAATATCTTGTATCGTTGTGTTGTCCCATCCTTTTTCGACAAACAGTTTGTATGCCGAATCTAAAATCCTCTGCTCTGTAATTTCCGGGTATTTATTTCTAGCCATAAGGAACTCCTTTATCATGATACATACATATAAATGTATTTATTAGTATAGCAGTTCTTACCTTGACTGTCAACCTTATTCATAAGCTTCAAGAACGGCATATTTACAGCCCTCCGCAAAAGAAAAGTATCCTGCAGGTTGATTTTTTCAACCTTAATCAACCACAAATCCATTGAAGTTGATTTTATCAACTGATACAATAAAGGCAAGAGGTGATCTCATGAAAGAAATCAATATTGATCAAACCCTTATAAAGCTGCGAAAAGACAAAGGGATTACACAAGATGACCTTGCCCGCTATATCGGCGTATCCAAGGCGTCTGTTTCAAAATGGGAGACCGGGCAAAGTTACCCGGATATCACGTTTCTTCCCCAATTAGCCGCCTATTTTAACATCAGTATTGATGATTTGATGGGCTACGAACCGCAAATGACAAAAGAGGACCTTTGCATGCTCTATCACAAATTATCAGCTGATTTTGTAACAAAACCATTTGATGAAATGCTGTGGCGTTGCCGTGAAATAATTAAGAAATATTATTCATGCTTTCCTGTGTTGTTTCAGATTGGCGTACTGCTGTTGAACCATAGTATGCTGTCAGGTGACGAGAATAAAACCGCAGAAATCATCGCAGAAACAAAGGCCCTTTTCGTCAAAGTAAAAAAAGAAAGCGATGATGTGGAATTAGCGAAACAGGCGTTGAATATGGAAGCTCTGTGCCTGCTTTCTCTCGGCAAACCGGATGAAGTACCGGAACTGCTTGGTGAAACACAAATGCCCTTGATGTCAAGCGAAACATTACTTGCTTCCGCTTATCAAATGACCGGAAAAGCAACAGAGGCGAAGGCAGTATTACAGGTTGGCATATATCAGCATATGTTATGCTTGTTTGAATTTTTGACCTCCTATCTTACGCTGTGTACGGATGATGCAGAACGGTTTGAAGAGAGTTGCAGGCGTACGCTTGCCATGGCGGAAGCTTTTCAACTAAGGTCGCTGCATCCGGCCATTCTGATGAAATTTTATTTATCCTCCGCACAAGGGTATCTGACTCTCGGAAATAAATCCGCTGCACTCGATAGCCTGCAAAACTATACGCAGCTCGTGACCGCAGATATCTACCCGCTGCAATTGCATGGAGACGCATATTTCGATTTGCTGGACCCCTGGCTGGCTGACTTCGCGCTGGGAACAGCGCCGCCTCGTGACGAAAAGACGATCCGGCAAAGTATGGTGGATGCTGTGGAACATAATCCTGCCTTGGCTCCTCTTGCTCAGGAAAAACGCTTTGCCGAGATGCTTGTTCGGCTTAAAAATGATCAGAATGATAAAGGGTGATGATATGAAAGCAGTCATGGCAGAGAATCTGTCCAAAATATATGCACAGGATAAAAAAGCAGTAGATGGTATAAGTCTTACTCTTGAACAAGGAGAAATCTTTGGATTTTTAGGCCCGAATGGCGCCGGTAAGACCACCACTGTAAAATTGCTGAATGGTATGCTTATGCCCTCAGAAGGGGCCTGCCGCATATTTGGTACCGACCCTTCCGTAAATCCTGAACAAGTGCACCAATTCTCGGGTGTCGTAACGGAACATGCACAAATGTATGACCACATGACGGGATTTCAAAACCTCGTATTCTACGGAACCGCATTTGGTATCAGCGGCATTGAAAGCAGGGCGAATGCAGAAACCCTGTTGGAAAAATTAGAACTTACCGATGCAAAGGACCGGAGGCTGGCGGTCTACTCTACCGGTATGCGTCAACGTCTCTCATTAGCGCGGGCAATGATGCACCATCCAAAGATTTTATTTTTAGATGAGCCCACCTCCGGACTTGACCCGGAAAGCGCACAAAATGTAAACCGTATGATAAAAAGACTTGCACAGGATGAGGGGATTACGGTTTTTTTATGTACCCATCAACTGCGTTATGCACAGGAAATATGCAGCGCTTACGGTCTGATTGACGACGGGGTACTGCTTGCGGCCGGGAGGCTTGACGAGCTCCGCTCTTTGGTTTTTTCAGGCATGACTGTAAGGATCACCGCCGACCGTATTCCGGAAACAATACCATGTAAAAAAACCGGAGAACGGACTTTTGAAATGAATGTCCAATCAGAGGATGAGATCCCGGCTATCGTCAAATATATTGTAGAGAATGGCGGTAATGTCTATCATGTATCAGCACACAAATTATCTTTGGAGGAGATTTATTTTTCCCTCCTGGAAATGCGTAAAAGCAGGAAGGGAGTCAAATATGATTAACGCTATGCAAATTGCAATCATCAAAAAGGACCTGCAGGGCTTGATTTTTAACAAACGTTTGTTTCCGCCTCTCCTGATCGTACCGTTTGTGTTCACCATAGTAATACCGACTATTTTTATTTTCATTATTCACTTTGCCCCGGAAGAAGCCGTCGAATTACAGGAATTACTGGACCTGCTGCCCTTGAGTGAACGATCGGACAATATACAGCGCCTCCTGACCGGGCTGGTGTTTAACCACATTCTACCGGTCTTTTTTATGATCATACCGATTATGGCGGCAACTATTATGGCGGCAAGCTCCTTTGCCGGGGAAAAAGAGAAGCGGACATTGGAAACCTTGCTTTATTGCCCATTAACTCTCAAACAGATCTTTCAATCAAAAGTACTTGCCTCTTTTATTTTGAGCATGCTTGTCTCCTTTGGCTCTTTCCTGATTATGATCCTGGTAATCGAAACGGAAACCCTGTTGATAACAGGCAGTCTTATGCCGCTGAACATGAATTGGCTCATTATTATGGCGTTGGTTTCTCCCGCCATTTCCCTAATGGCCATCACATTGATCGTACGCGGCTCCGCGAAAGCACAAACCATGGAAGAATCTCAGCAGCGCGCCATTTTTTTGATTTTTCCTGTATTGCTTCTTGTAATAGGCCAGTTTACAGGTGTGCTATTAATCAATGCCTGGCTTCTTTTAGCATTAGGCGCTGTTTTTGCCCTTATTGCCGGGCTTCTCATGAAAGGGTGCATTCGCAAGCTTAATTACGAGATTCTCCTGAAATAATAACATTTGAAAGCAGCACCTATAACGCCGATGACCTGGCGAAAAAAGTATCCACAGAGAAAATCCCTGTGGATACTTTTTTTGTTGACATTAACGATATACATCCTTTGCTGGGTAATCGGATTGCTTACACCTAATTTGATGAGCTTCCGGCAGGCGGGCAGATTGCAATAACAGCGGAAAAACCGAGCAGATAAATGGACAGGCAGTCACAGATTAACCGCACTGATAAACAGAGCTCAATAAGAACCTGATCTATAATTTAGTAACCTTTCTAATAACCTAATATCCTTTTATGTCATATAATATTATAATTACATCAACGAGGTTTATTATGACAATACACGTTGTTGGAGCCGGTGAAACCATTCAGTCAATAGCGGAATATTACGGAATATCTGCTGACATGATAATTCAAGACAATGAACTTAATAACCCTGATCAATTAGTTATTGGCCAATCAATAGTTATTGTAGAGCCGGTAATGACATATACCGTTCAAGAGGGAGATACACTAGAAGCTATAGCAGCTGATCATAATATCTCTTTCATTCAATTATTAGCGAATAATCCATACCTTTCAGAAAGAGAGTATTTATATCCGGGTGATATCATAGTTATAAAATATGATACCAAAGGAAGAATAACTACACACGGCAATACTGTCCCCACTATCAATAAAGAAATTCTCAGAAAGACCTTACCGTATTTAACATACATTTCCGTTTTGAACTATACTGCGACAGATGAAGGAGAAATAATATCATATTACGATGATACCGAGATTATTCAAATATCAAAAGCTTACGGTGTTGCCCCCCTTATGTTGTTAACCACTTTAACTATTCAGGGAGAGGCAAATCTTAGAGCGGATTTTGATTTGATTTTGAACGAAGACTTCCAGGAAAGGCAGATAGAAAATATCCTGATAATTATGAGGACCAGAGGTTATTTTGGTTTAAATCTTTCCATACAAAACATCAGTTTATCCAATCTTCAATTATACGAAAGTTATTTTGCAAATGTAACGAACCGGTTGAATGAGGCGGGTTATCCGGTATTTGTTACAATCAACCCCAATATTTCAGAACTGAACAGTGACATAAGCTTTCAGAGAATAGATTATTCATTTATCAATAATCTAGCACAAAATATAATATTTATGAGTTATGAATGGGCATTTAATATTAATCCCCCCTCTCCCATTACTTCAATTTACAGTACAGAAGTATTTTTGAATTACGTCCTGAATTTCATTCCGCCTGAAAAATTGATTATCGGCATAGCAACATTAGGCTATGATTGGGAGCTGCCATATTTGGCCGGAGTTTCTAATGTAACTTATATCTCTTTTGATAATGTTAATAAATTAGCAAATGATTATGGTGCAGTCATTCATTTTGATGATGTATCAAAAACACCTTATTTTACTTATACTACAAAGGAGTTTATAAATCATATTGTCTGGTTTATTAATTCGCGGACAGTGGCTGCCGCATTAGATCTGGTATCAAGTTATAATTTAAGAGGAGTAAGCATCTGGAATATAACCGTTTTCAATCCGCAATTATGGTTAATTGTAAGATCTCAATATGAAATTGAAAAGGTTATTGCTTGAATATTATATCATAAACTATCATTCATACCGGTTTTGCTCAACCTGGGTGCAGAGCTTATATAATGCAGATATACTCCGTATCTGTGCTTTGTTGAGCGCCGTCAGATAACTTTCTATACCGGCAACAATAGAAGAAATCCTATCTGTATCGTCAAAGTTGAATCTGTTTATTTCTTTATGGATATGTTCAACGGTGTATTTCTCACCCTGCGCCAGCAAGGAGAGCTTGAGCGCATGTATCATTAAAATTTCATCCATATGCTTTTGAGTAAATGTTCTATAATTGTTTGCTGCGCACCGGCTTGCGGATATAAGGCCGATGTTATCCCAATACCGTATTGTGGAGGGGATAATGCCCGTAGCTTTACTTACTTCATCAATCGTATATTCCTTCAATTCAGCCGGTCTTTTTTTGAGTAAAAAGCGTTGTCTGATCTGGCCGCAGGTATATTTATCTTTTTGAAGTTCAGCCTGCGCCCTGTTCACTGTCCAAAGCGCTTCGTCGATCTGCTTCTCCATAATCAACCTTAAGATTTTAGCGATCTGCGACAGGTTAAATCCATGCAGCATTTCCCGAATACAGCTAAAGTAGGCCATATGCTCTTCGGTATATATTCTGTAGCCGTTCGTTGAGCGCAGTACCCGGGGAAGCATCCCGAGATCTTCATATTTTCTAAGTGTCGATGTGCTAATCTTCAGTCTTCTTGCTATAACAGCAGGCCTTAACACCATAACAATTCACATCCTCTCTTTATACATTATAATAATGATATAAGGTTTTTTCAATAAAATATGTGTTATTGGCGTATAATCCTCCATTATTACTTTAATGTTATATAATAAAGATGAGATTAAATGAAAGTAAGGAGGTTTTTATGTCCAATATCATAATTCATGGCGCCAGGGAAGGAAATCTGAAGAATATTTCATTGGAAATACCCCGTGATAAGCTCGTAGTTTTTACCGGACTGTCCGGTTCCGGAAAATCCACTCTGGCTATTGATGTCCTTTTTAACGAATGCCAAAGGCAGTATTTAGAAGCCATAGGGCTTCAGGGAATTCACAAGCCCAAAGTGGATTTTATACGCAACGTATCGCCGGCAATTACAATTACCCAAACCGAATCCGGCAAAAATCCGCGCTCCACCGTCGGAACACTGACCGATATTTATACCGATCTGCGGATGATCTATGAAAAGCTGGGAGTGCGTACATGCCCCCACTGCCATGAAACCATATCATCGGCAGAATGCAAGGAAGAACTCGAAAAAACGGATGGGGACTATACGGTATTTATGTATTGCAGCAAGTGCAATTACAGGATGAAAAAACTGACCCGCACTCATTTCTCCTATAACACCAGGGAAGGAGCCTGTAAAACCTGCGAAGGGTTGGGAAAGGTTCTGAGGATCAATAAGGAAAACGCGGTGCACGAAGCTTTATCCCTGGAGAATGGTGCGGTGGACTTCTGGGAGCAGAAATATAAGGAATATCAAATCTCCTGTCTCTATCAGGCTTTCCGGTATTATCATATTCCGGCTGCAGATAATATTCCGGTGACGGATTTTAACGATATTCAAAAATCAATTCTCTATTACGGGGTCGAAAGTGATGAGGTAAAAACGGCATTCCCCGGAATCCAGCCTCCAAAGACCATTGCTGCAGGCAGGTTTGAGGGCGTCTTACCGATGCTCTGGCGGCGGATGTCCGACAAGGGAGGCGACGCCAAACAGCTGAATGATTATTTTGATTTTGACACTTGCCCGGATTGCAGGGGAGAGCGGCTGGGAGAATTAAGCCGGAGCACAACGGTAAAAGGCATACGCCTCCCTGAATTGTCCGTGCTCTCCCTGGAAGAATTGCAGGAATGGATACGGAAGCTGGAAAGCTCACTGAGCAATGCCGAGCACCGCCTCACAGAAGCTTATTTACTGGACTTAAGAACAAAGCTTCAAAGGATCATAAACGTAGGGCTGGGCTATCTTTCCCTTGACCGTCAGGTCATCACCCTGTCAGGCGGTGAGCTCCAAAGAGTTAAACTGGCTGCCGCTTTGGATTCTGATCTGACCGGGATCATTTATATTATGGACGAGCTCACGGCCGGCCTGCATCCCAAGGATACCGAGGGATTGATAGCGATACTTAAAAAGCTGCGTGATATGGGCAATACCGTCATTGTGATCGAGCACGATCCTGATGTCATGTCCGAGGCTGATTATATCGTGGATGTGGGTCCCGGCTCCGGAAAACACGGCGGTGAAATCATCGGGACAGGAACACTTGAAGAGCTGAAAAGGCAAGAGACTTCCGTAACAGGAGCATATCTGCAGAAAAATAAGCCGCATGAGCGGAAGCTGAGAAAAGGGACCGGAGATGTAATCGAAGTTAGAAATGCAGATTTGTATAACTTGAAAAACATTGACGTGCGGTTCCCTGCCGGCTGTCTCATTTCTGTTACGGGAGTATCCGGCTCCGGGAAATCCACGCTGGTATTTGAAGTGCTGGCGGCAGGCGGCAAAAAGCATACTTCTGCTAATATTGTGTCCGGGATCCGGCAGTTTGACCGGGTCGTTACCATAGAACAGGCTGCAATCGCAAGAATGAAACGGTCCAATATCGCAACCTATTCGGAAGCTTACACTGAAATCCGCAAAATATTCGGAGGATTAAAGGAAGCTGCAGAGAAAGGCTTCTCCGCCAGGCATTTTTCCTTTAATACGCCGGGAGGCCGCTGTGAAAACTGTGAGGGTCTGGGATATGTGACCAGCAATATGCTGTTTTTTACTAACATTGAAGTGATCTGTCCGGTCTGCGGCGGAAAGCAGTTTAATGATGAAGTCTTGTCCGTAAAGTATGAAGGGTACTCCATAAAAGATATCCTCGGAATGAGTGTTGAAGATGCTCTGCACACCTTCGACACGTATCCCAGGATAAAGAGAATTCTGGCGCTGCTTCAAGACGTGGGGCTGGGCTATCTGGAGCTGGGACAGACATTGACGACGTTATCCGGCGGTGAAGGACAGCGTTTAAAATTGGCCAAAGAACTGATCAGCAATACCGGCAGGCACAGTTTATATTTGATGGACGAGCCTACCACCGGCCTGCATCCGGCAGATGTTGAGAATTTTCTCACTCTTTTGAACCGCATGGTAGATTCCGGTAATACAGTCATTGTAGTGGAACACAATCAGCAGATAATTAAAGCCTCCGACTGGATCATAGACCTTGGCCCGGAGGGAGGCAAAAATGGCGGGCAGGTAATATTTGAAGGGACGCCGCACGATATAAAAA
>JAFADH010000125.1 GCA_023424995.1 Bacillota bacterium
TCGTAACGAAAGGACAAATGTTCAAGTTTAACCATGAAGATCCCCCCAAAAATAAATCATCATGCAGCCTGCGATAAAGCAAACAGTGCGCAGGATGCCTTTCCAGGAACATACAACTTGATAAATACAAGTTCGCATAGCTTTACTTTCTACACCGCGGAATTCGGCGGCACAAGTCAGTTCTGCGGACAATTTTAATCCTCGGAGGATTAACGGCAGAACAAGACACTCGTAACTCTGTGCCGGGTGTAATATGACACTGTACCAATGCGGGAACATGCCTCTTGCACGGATCCCCTGGAAAATTGCCAGCATTTCCAACTTAATAACCGTAAAAAAGCGCAGCAGAACTCCCATAGCCAGCAAGGCTTTTTTAGGCAAATTCATTCTTGCACCAATCCACATGAGAACGTTCGGCGGTGTGGAAATCAATACCAGACTAATCGCAAACATTGGGAGCACTTTAATAAACATAAAGAATACAACCGTGACGCTGCCTGCACCGGCCGGTAACAGGTGAACCATCAGCCATAAGCATACGTAGATCACAGCATTTTGCAAGGCAGCTGAATAATTGGTTAGTGTAATTAAGTATAATATACAAAGCCCGGCCAGAAGATGCAGCTGTGTAATGGAGGATATGGTAAAGGCTGTTACAGTGACTGCCAGCAATGAAACCATTGTGATTCGAGGATCTTCTATCTGCTTCATTTATATACGGGCCTTTTTTACATGACGCCTGAGAATACTGGACCCAATCAGGCATCCGCAGACACAGCCTATAATTGTAATACCAATCGTAATCAGGACACCGTGCAATGTACCATAGACATTAATCATGGCAGACACAGATTCTTCATTTCCAACCGTTTTATACCACTCAATAAATTGATTGCGGATTAATACCATAGGTATAAAGCCTCCGCCGGATAGGGCCAGCATATAAAGGAAAAAGGCGGCGATATTATTGATGAGCTTTTGATATGCATTTTTTCCGAGAAAGCAAAATTCAGTAATGATACCGAAAATCACATAAACAATAAAGGTATATAACTGCCCCATAACCAAGAATAAAAGCCCTGAAATCAAGCTGAGCAGAAAAGTAACGCCGCGTTTCTCAATCGTATTTACCATGACGATAAAAAAGGGGCCTGCTATTAAGGCAGAGATTCCGGGAGAAGCAAAATAAGCACCGACAGGTGTAAATAATATATTGGTTACGATCATACCAACCATAAGCAGTATGTAGATAATGACCGTAAAAATAGTTAGTGTCAGCACGTTTTTTAATGTCCATTTATTGTTTTTTTCTTGCATTTTTTATAACCTCCTTGAAAATTTAAGCAAAATAGGATATAGTGGTTAGCGATAACTAACTGTCTTAGTTTAAGATGATGCAGATTAAAAATCAATCGTAAAACACTATTCTTGACTTTATAAATTAAACTTTTGGCTATTTCAACAAAAGGGGGCGGGCATATGACAAAAAATGTGCCACAGATGATTTTGGAATTTTTAAAGGACGGTAATTTTACCGTGAAGGAAAAGCATGTCTTCGGAAAACTTGGCACTTGCTTTACTCTTGACTGCGAATTGCATAACGTAAATTACTGGATGTATAATTTCAAGGATTTGTTCACAATTTCAGTCAGTGATATGTATTTTGAAAGTGATTTTACCCAAACATTCCCCTCGACAGATTATATAAGCTTATATTATTATGATTCTATCGACGGTTATGAACTTCCCAGTCTAAAGCCTATCAATTGTGACCACGTATCAGCGTTCGTTGCAAGTGATGATTTTTATACGGCAACCTATCGCGGGAAGGTACCTGTTCGAGGGGTCGGTATCAACATTACACCGGAATATTACGATACATATATCGTTGAAAAGCTGCCGGGCGGTTTTTCCAGGTTAAAATCTGCCTTTCTTGCGCTAAACAGTCAGGAAGGCAGCCCCGAGCTTCTTCTGGTCATGAAGCAAATACAGAATTGCCGTATGACAGGGGACAACGCCCGGTTATATTATGAAAGCAAGGTTAATGAAGCGATTGCCCTGGTTATCGACCATACCGAAAAACAGCACAAATCCTTTTCGTGTACAGAGTTTGATAAGCAGCGAATGGTCCAGCTGGAACACTATATAGCGATGCACTATGCCGGGAGTATCTGTCTGTCCGAACTGGCGAAAGTAGCCTGCATGAGTATCAGCAAGCTTAAGTACACTTTTAAGATGACGTATGGGTGTAACATATCCGAGTATATAAACGATATACGCCTATCCCAAGCGAAAAAACTGCTGCAGGATAATGCACTCTCTGTATCCGGCATCGCAAATAAAGTAGGCTATAAAACAACCAGTGCTTTTACTAAAATGTTCAAAGAAAAAACAGGGATTTTACCGAGTGATTACCGCAAAAGTGCGTTAGGCCCCCAATAAATAACCGCAAAAACTGAATGTATTTGAAACAACAGGGAACCTTTTATGGGGTTTCCTGTTGTTTTGATAGCCAAAACTTTATTTGACATAGTTAATAATCATAGAGGAGCCTTGATTAAAAATAGCTTTCGTGCTTTATTGGTATGGAATATTCAAATAGAAAGGCGGATTTTATGGAAATATTTAAGAAGGTATATTCTTTTGCAGAACAGCGGACAAAGTATATGGGCAGGGCAATATTTCTGCTGTCCATGGGTGCTGTATTCAGCGTCGTGCCCTATTATGTGATATATCGCATTATTTTACTATTAACAAGCCACAGCACAGAGCCCGGTGTTTATATAGGTGCAGCTGCCGTTATACTGGTTTCCCTGCTGCTTAAAAATCTGGCGACGGAATATGGATTGAAAGCCTCCCATCATCTTGCTTATAATACGCTTGCAGGCATGAGAAAGCATGCCGCGGATAAATTACTGAATATGCCCATGGGTAATATTCAACAATACGGCAGCGGAGAACTCAAGAAAATTTTTGTGGAAAATATTGAAGCCATGGAACTGGTGCTGGCACATGGTGTTCCGGAAGGGATAGGCAATATTTTGGGGATTATAGTTACTTTATCTGCGATGGTTTTGGTTGACTGGCGTATGGCGTTGCTCTCACTTGCCGTTTTGCCGATCGGTATGCTGGTCATCGCCGTTATGGGTAAAAATTCGTCACAAAAGCTGGTACATTATTATCAAAGCTCGCAGAATATGAATAACAGCATCGTTGAATATATTCGGGGCATGAAGGTCATAAAGGTATTTGTTCAGGGGGATACTTCTTTTGCGCAATACCGCAGAGCGATCCGGGAATATAAGGAATTTTCTTTGGCCTGGTATAAAAGCTGCTGGAAGTACATGGCGGTATATGGGGTTATTTTACCGGCAACCTGGTTGTTTGTACTGCCGTTCGGAATGCTCTTTTATCTGGAGGGCAGCCTTGGATTTGCTGCGCTGGCGCTCAGCCTGTTATTTGCCCTGGGAATCGGTCCGATGTTTATGAAGCTGGTTACCTTTATACCAATATTGCCCACATTGACGGAAAAATTTAAACGTATTGAGGTGTTATATAACCAGCCCGACATAAATCCCGGTCATGTCAAAGGGAGCATGACAGATTATACTGTAACATTTGAGAATGTTACATTTGCATATAAGGATAAGGATGTACTCAGAAATATCGATTTTGCGGCGCGCGAGGGTCAGGTAACGGCACTCGTGGGTGAATCCGGCGCAGGAAAATCCACTGTGGGCAAATTGATTGCGCGTTTTTGGGATGTTAAAAGCGGAAGTATTAAGCTGAATGGAAGAGATATCCGGGAATACGCCTTTGATACACTTATGGACAGTGTCAGTTATGTCGCACAGGACAGTTTTCTTTTTGATACAACCATTATGGAGAACATTCGTCATGGCAATCCGAAAGCGACAGACGAAGAGGTAATAGCTATCGCAAAAAAAGCACGGTGTCACGACTTCATTGCCGGCCTGCCTTCAGGCTACCAGACCAAGGTGGGTGAAGCCGGTGACCGGTTAAGCGGCGGGCAGCGTCAGAGAATTACTATTGCAAGAGCGATGTTGAAAAATTCGCCCATTGTGATCTTGGACGAAGCAACCTCCAGTACGGATACAGAAAACGAAGATTTGATACAAGAGGCATTAAACGAACTTCTGCTTGGAAAAACAGTGCTGGTCATTGCCCATAGATTATCCACGATTATGCATGCAGATAATATTTTAGTATTAAAGCAGGGAGAAATAGCAGCGATGGGAACACATGCTGAATTATTACTAGCCTCTGAAGATTATCAGTATATGTGGAAACGTTATGAGGCCACAGCCGATTGGAAATATCAAACACAAAGAACAGGAGGTAACGTATTATGTTAAAATTTGTACTTCGGGTTTTACGTTTTTCGGGCAAATATGCAGCACGTCTGAAGGTTTCTTTTGTGCTAAGCTTTATAGAGGGTATCATAAGCAGTGTGCCTATTGTATTGATATGGCAGGTCATTGACCGTGCTTTAAAGGAAACGCTTGTACATAATGACATTCTCTTGTTTACACTTATATTAATACTTTCTTTAATAATCCGCATGGTACTGCGTTATTGGTTTGTTTCCCTGGAAAGCGGCACAGGGTATGAGTTATGCGAAAGAGAACGCGTATCACTTGGGGATAAGCTGCGCAGATTGCCCATGCGTTTCTTCAGTGAAGGCAATTTAGGGCATGTTACCTCCGTCATCACTGTAGACTTGCCTTTTATTGAGGAGATAGGCATGGATGCTTTGGACAAGGTGATTGGCGGCCTTGCTACTTCTTTGATCGGTGTGGCCATGCTGTTTATGGTAGACTGGCGGATTGCTTTTATCAGTGCGGCTGTGTTTATAGCCGCAATTCTACTGCTTAGAGCATTGGAACGGGTTTCTAAAAAGCAGTCTCCCATACGTCAGCGCCAGCAGGCAGAGCTGGTCAGTGCAATTCTTGAATATGTACAAGGCATCTCCGTTATAAAATCTTTTCATATGTCCGGTGAAAAGGCAAATCGTATTAAGGCTGCTATTGATTCTACCAAGGACCACTCCATTGATTTTGAAGTGTCATTGTTAAAACCGACTCTTTTATATAAATTTTGCTTCGCAGTTGGAATAGCATTTACAATTCTGGCAGCAACGTTTCTGGCAGTAGGAGGAGAATTGAGTTTGTCTTTCGCCATCGCTATGTTTATATTCGTATTCAGTATCTACACCCCGGCAGCGGGATTTGCACCGTTAAGCAGTCAGCTGCGTATCATGGAGGCTGGTCTTGACCGTTATGAAGCATTGAATAATCTGGATGAAACAGAAGAGAGCGCACGGGCAGCAGTTATCACAAGCCATGATATCGCTTTTGATAATGTAAGCTTTTCCTATGATGAAGAAAAAATACTGGAGAAAATCAGTTTTATTGCGAAAGAACGAAGTGTTACCGCTTTAGTCGGACCTTCCGGCGGCGGAAAAACAACTATCGCAAATCTGATTATGCGGTTTTGGGATGTGGGGGAAGGCAGTATTTTAATTGGCGGTACCGATATACGGCAAATTAACAGTGTTGATTTGCTCTCAAGAATCAGTGTTGTTTTTCAAGATGATCATCTGTTTAACGACACGATCGAAAATAATATCCGCTTTGGTAAGCCCTCCGCAACAAAAAATGAAATAGTGGAAGCTAGTTGTAAAGCAAAATGCTACGATTTTATCATGTCATTGCCGAACGGTTATGATACAGTGGTAGGTGAAAACGGCAGTCTGCTGTCGGGCGGAGAACGCCAACGTATTTCAATTGCACGTGCAATATTAAAGGATGCACCTATCATCATTTTAGATGAAGCAACTGCCAGTGTCGATCCCGACAACGAGATAGATATCCAGCATGCCATAGGTGCTTTAATACAAGACAAAACTCTGATTATGATTGCACACCGTTTGTCTACAATTCAATATGCAGACCAGATCTTAGTTGTAGAAGACAAGCGTATTTCAGAACGCGGGACACACAATGAATTGCTGAATAAGCACGGGCGCTATGCAAGCCTGTGGCAAAAACGGCAAAAAGCCGGAGGCTGGCAAATCAAAAGTATAAATAATTAACTGTGACTCAGGGTACCATAGGCTGGCGCATAAGCATCCTCTTTTCATATATCTGAGCATCTTATGACCGCCGGCATGGAGCCTTTCTTTGTGAAAATCTCTATAGTAAACATTATGTGCCGTCAAATACAAAAGCTATCATACCCTAAATCATCAAGTTCACTGTCTCCTTGCGTACGGACAATTCCTGTTAGGATAGGCTTAATGGCAGATGTGGCTGTTACAGCCGTTATGGGCTCCGTTATTACCCGCAGCTGTTTTCCTGATCCCTGATCAGATCATAGGAGATGCAGGCGGGTTTTCCGGTACGGCGTTCGGTAACGACCTCCGCGTCGATATGGAAGGTCTCACGCAAAACCCCGGCGGTCATGACTTCCTCCGGTGTGCCGTGCCGTATGATGCTTCCGTCCCGGATAGCGATTATGTAATCGGCAAAGCGGGCGGCGAGATTCAAGTCATGCAGCACCATTACAATGGTGCAGCCCTGTTCCCGGTTCAGGCGGTATAAAAGCTCCAGCACTTCCAGTTGGTAGGATAAATCCAGGTAGGTGGTGGGTTCGTCCAATAAAATGAGATCCGTCTGCTGGGCCAAAGCCATGGCAATCCATACCCGCTGGCGCTGGCCGCCGGAGAGGTTGTCCACCGTCGTGGTTTCAAGCTCGGCCAGCTTCGTGACTTCAAGCGCCCAGGCGATGATTTTCTTGTCCTCCGGATTGAACTTCCCGAAGCCCTGCTGATGAGGGAAACGGCCGTAGGCCACCAGCTCGCCCACGGTCAGCCCCGCCGGAGCCTGGGGGGACTGGGGCAGAATCGCCATCCTCCGGGCCACCTCTCTGGTGGACAGGCGGTGAATATCCTCCCCGTTTAAGTACACCAGGCCGCCCTTGGGCTTCATAATGCGCCCCACGGCCTTGAGCACCGTGGATTTCCCGCAGCCGTTGGGTCCGATGATGGCGGTGATCTTCCCCTGTGGGATCTGCATATTCACATCGTCCACCGCAAGGCAGTCCTCATAGGTGACAGTTAGATTTTCTGTCGAAATGCTGTTCATGATATCATCCTCTGCTCATTAACTGCTCTTTAAGAGCAGGTATAAAAAGTATGGAGCGCCTACAATGGCGACCATAATGCCGGTAGGGATCTCGAAGGGCTGGACGATCACCCGCCCGATCGTATCCGAAACTGACACCAGCACCGCTCCGGCCAAGGTACAGGCGGGAAGCAGAATCTGATGCCTGGGCCCCACCAGCCGCCGGGCGAGATGGGGCGCGATCAGCCCTACAAAGCTGATGCTGCCGCTGACCGCCACGCAGGAGGCCGCCAGTGCCACGGAGGCGGCCAGCAGGCAGCGGCGCTCCTTTTCAACGCTGGCTCCTAATCCGCAGGCGATGTCGTCGCCCAGACTCAGCACATCCAGCGCACGGGATTTGGACAGCACATAGGGGATCAGCAGCAACAGCCAGGGCAGCAGGGCCAGGACATATTTCCAGTTGGAGCCCCAGATGCTGCCCGCCTGCCAGTTGGCAACAAAATCAAACTGGTTGTCGTCCAGCTTGATCACCAGCACGGTGGTCAGGGCCGAGATGCCCGCCTGCACAGCCACACCGGTCAGGATCAACCGGATCGGGGCAAGGCCGGACTGCCGTTTGTAAGCCAAAGTATAGATCAAAACCGCGGTGAGCCCGCCGCCCAGAAGAGCCAGAAACGGCAGGGTAAAAACCGACAGGTAGGACTGTGCTCCAAAAAACAGCACGAATAAAATGGCAGTCAGTCCCGCACCGGCGTTGATGCCCAAAAGCCCAGGGTCTGCCAGGGCGTTGCGGGAAACGCCCTGGATGATGCAGCCGGAAAGCGCCAGTCCCGCACCCACCAGAATGGAAATCACGATGCGGGGCAGCCGCAGGCCGAACAAAATCAGGTTCTCTTTATCGCTGCCTCCGCCAAACAGCGTGCGCAGGGTATCCAGAGGGGAGAGTTTCGAGTAGCCGGTATTCATGCTGACGAGGAACGACAGTATGAGCAGCACTGAAAAAGCGAGTATAATACCGGAGTTCCTTCTTGCGACCTTTCGCTTAAATGCTTCATTTTTTCTTTGTTGTTCATTTATCACAGCACCCTCCTTTCCCTGCGGGCCAGGTACAGAAAGAAGGGGACGCCGATCAGGGCGATGAGTGCGCCGAGGGGTGTTTCAAAGGGCGGGTTGAGCATCCGCGCGCCCAAATCTCCCAATACCACCAAAAGGCTTCCAAGCACCGCGGAGGAGGGTATGATCCAGCGGTAATCCCTGCCCACCAGGAACCGGGCCAGATGCGGCACAACCAGCCCTACAAAGCCCACCGCGCCCACTACCGCCACAGAAGCGCCGGCCAGCATCAGCACCACGGCGAAGCAAAGGAACTTGACCAGCAGGATATTGAGTCCCAGTCCCTTTGCTACATCCTCGCCCAGGCTCATGATGGAAATGGGACGGGAAAGGATGATCGCACCCAGGAGTGCCGCACCGATCCACGGAACCATAATTTTGACCTGCTCCCAGGTAGAACCGGCCACACCGCCTGCCGTCCAGAACATGATGTTCTGGGCCACATCAAAATACAGGGCGATGCCCTGGCTGAGGGCGGCCAAAAGCGCACTCACCGCAGCCCCGGCCAGAACCAGCCGCATGGGAGTCGCGCCGCCTCGCCGCAGGGACGCGATGCCGCTGACCAAAGCAGCGCCCATAGCAGCTCCCACAAAGGAAAAAAACATGGTCTCCAGGTAGGACATCCCGGGAAAGAAGGCAAAACAAATGGAAAGGCCGAAGCAGGCTCCGGCGTTTAAGCCCAGCAGCCCGGAATCCGCCATGGGATTGCGGGTCACACCCTGCATGGCAGCCCCTGCCACGGCAAAGGCGGCACCCACCAGGGCGCTGGCGATGACGCGGGGCAGACGAAGGTCAATAACAATCAAATGGCGCGTATCCTCCGCATCGAATCGGAACAGAGCATCCCACACCGTTTGCAGAGGAAGTTCCGCGGCTCCTTTCGTAATGGAAAAGGTCATGAGTAAAAAAAGAAGGCCCGATCCGAAAACAATAACGAGCCATGCCGCCCAGGTACGGCTTTTCTGTTTTATTTGAACCGGCTTTGCCGGAATATTTGGTAGAACCATCGATGATATATCTCCTTTAAATCAATCCCGCACACAGGGAGTGATTGCGGTATATTGCCGGAAAAGTAAAACTGGGCGCTGCCTTTGATTGAAAGCTGCGCCCGGCTTAAAGCATAAGGGAGAACCCTACTCGGTTATACTCTCGACGATGGTTTCAATTCCAAGCTTGATACCCAAGGGGCCGGCTGCCCGCACCGCCGCGTCAAGGTAATAGACCTGCCCGTTTTTCACGGCGTTTAACGACTGCCACACGGAGGAAGCCTGTGTTTCTTCGGACAGATGGCTCTGCTTGTATCCGTTCGCTTCCGTTCCCAATGCTCCGCACAGGAAGATATAATCAGGATTGAGAGCTGCCACACCCTCCAAAGAAATCATCTCCTGCGTCTCAGGATAATTATCCGGAGGTGTCAGCCCAAGGCCGTTCTCCTTGTCAAACCACACAGGGTTCTCGCCGGAGGCGATAACGACAAAGTTACCTACATCACTGCTGCGCTCAAACAGGACGGCCACTGTTTTGTCGCTGTACGCAGACAGTGCCTCCTGGGATTGCGTAATCATTGCTTCGATCTCTGAGATATATTCCTCGGCTCTTTCTTCCGCGCCGAGGCACTTGCCGAAAGCCCGCAGCTGCGCTTTCCAATCGGGACTGTCGAACGTCACTACGGTGGCAATCTGAGAAGCAGCCTCATACAGTACCGTGTCCAGATTCTCTGCCTCAGCGGTATAGAGAATCAGATCGGGCTCCAGCTCCGCAAGCTTTTCGAGATTCGGTGCCTTGTTTTCCCCCAATTCCTCAATCTGTGCATCCGCGGCATAAAGCTGGAGCGTTCCGAAACCATTTAACGACCGTTCGGCAAAGGTGGATGCGATGGGCGTCATATCCAATGCGAACAGGATTTCTATGTAACCGAAATCCAGAAGTGCGATCCGTTCGGGTTTTTTCTCTAAAGTAATCTGTTTTCCCAAAGCGTCTTCAATTGTTCTCGGCCAGGCTTCAGCCGAGGCATCGGGACTGTCGGACGCCTCCGGCACTTCCGTTGCCTCCGGAGCTTCCGGGGTTTGTGTCTGCTGGGCGGGATTTTCCGTCGGTGTTGTAGTTCCGTTATCCGCAGGCGACTGTGCGCATCCGGTCAAAATACCTGTCAACAGGGTAAGAGAGAACATCAGCCCTATAAATCTTTTCATTATATTTTCCTCCATTAAGTTTGATTAATCTAACTCGATGCTGAAATCAAATTTCAATATCGATGAACAGTATATCAAAACAAAATGTATATTGGAATGGACATAGTTACAACCTGCATGGATTTTTGCTGAAGTGTGCTTAAGGAGGAAAATTTACTGCCAGGCTTAGATATTCCAAGGCTCCTCGCTGACCCTTTTACGGAACTCTGTAGGAGAAAGACCGGTATGCCGTTTAAAAAGCCTGCTGAAATAGAAGCTGTCCGTATATCCCACGCACTCGGCCACCTGCGATATGGGACATCCGCAAGTTCTAAGCAGTTCTTTCGAACGGCGTATGCGGCATTCGGTCAGGTAGCTGATGGGGCTCAGTCCGGTATACCGTTCAAACAAATAAGCAAATCTGCGCCTTTCCATCCCGAATTGCAGGGATATTTTTGTTACGGAAATCGGATCGGCATAATTTTGGCGTATGTATTCTACGGCTTGTACCATCAATTCGGTGCTGTCGTCATGAAGCTGCCTTTTCGCCGATACGATCATTTCTTCTATCAGGTTCATGAACAGCACCTTTGACTTGAACACGGCCATGCTGTCCGGTGCGGCACAGCTTTGGCGAAGCTGTCCAATCAGATCCACAAGTCTTGTGTTAATTCCTGTATGAATAAGAAAATGGTCGAAAAAAAGCGGAAATTTTGATATTTCTTCTTTCGGTATCTGGTAATGGACCAAGGCATACTGCCAATAGACATCGCCGATCACTTCCTTGGATATCGGTATATTCGGCCCCGCGTGAAGAACCACGCCGGGCTCCAGGACATAGGATGTGCCGTTCAGGGTATAACGGGAGCTCCCGACCAGAGGAAAGACAAGCCCCGCGCCGTTCTTGTTGGTCTTCCAGTTGGTCTGTCTGGCTCCGGGAGGGACGGCAGGAGCATAAATATTATAGAGCGCTACGGGTGCCCGCGCGTAAAAGTCCACAAGCTGATTAATGCTGATTCCCAATGCTTACACCTTCTTGTCAGTTAGTCTTGTACTTATTATGAGATACAATTTAAGTATAGGCGTATCCGCCGTTATTTGCAATATGCTCTCTTGGTTCGTCATATCTTGCGCAAAAATCCATGCAAATTGTAATTATATGCATTCCATTGCGCCGTACTATTTGCTATATTATACAGACAGACGGGTTTTCGGCCTGTTTCATGTTTAAGATGTACATAAGAAATTCATTAAAAGATAGAAGGGAGCTTGTGTTTGCGAATATCAATCCAAAGGAACAGCTATGACGGCAGGGAATATTATGTCTGCCTTCCAACGTCTTACGAAGAGGGGGATACGCGTTACCCTGTCGTATATGTTCAGGATGGTGACCGGATTCTCCCCGTCCTGGAGAAACTTTTTGACACTATGAATGACAGAAACACGGATCTTTGCAAGTTTATCGTCGTGGGTATCCTGCCACAAAGCCGTAACAACGAGTATACGCCGTGGCCCGCACCGGCGCTGTTGGAGGGAGCGCCGGCCTTCGGCGGTCTGGGGGACCAATATCTTGAGTTTCTGGCAAAAGACCTGAAGCCTCACATCGACGCATCTTACCGCACGCTGCCCGAGCCGGCTTACACCTCTATTATCGGCGTGTCGCTCAGTGGGCTGATTTCCCTGTATGCGATATACAGACAGGATTGCTTCGGACGTGTGGCCAGCATATCCGGGTCTTTCTGGTATCCGGGTTTTATTTCTTTTATGCAGAAGCATGCTCCGTGCAGTTCCGCCGTCCGTGTGCTGCTGCTCTCGGGACGCATAGAGGGCATTGACGATCCGCCGCCTCTGCGTCATGCGGTGAAATGTCAGCAGCAGGCCCACTCTGTATTGAAAAAACAAATCTCTCATAATGATGTACCTATTATTTGGGACGACGGCGGCCATATGGATTATCTTAACCAGCGTTTTGAAAAGGCGCTCCAATGGGCAGCAGGCAGAATGGAATATTAGGAGAAATCGGCATGGCTGCAGAAAAGCCTGAAAAATGCCGGATGTAAGGATTGTTGAATTGTCTGCGTGCAGGAACTCAGGGCTGCTCGAATCGGGTAGCCTTCAAGTTTTTTTATATGGAATAACAAATATTACCAATTATCCACAATATCAACAATGCTCCGTGGATAATTGACAAAATGTTAAAATCATTCTTATTCATGGATATTTAATTTCTGTATATTTTTATAGGTAATATTCATTTCTTTAAGTAATATGTCTAATTCTCCCTATGGATAATCAAAGTGAATTCTCAATATCCAATTTCTGTAAAAGGAAAAAGCTGAACAACTGCAGCCTGATATGCGCCCTCCTAAGTGAACAAGTTTTATTATTTTACTTGTCTGCCTAAGAAGGAGCATATCAACTCATATGAAACGTTGAGCTTTTATCACGGAGAAGAGGTTTTACATAAATTTAGATGGTCACCGGCGCAGCCGGCGATATCGTATTAAAATCGGCTCTTCTCAAAAAATAATATAAAACGGTGCCGTCAACAGTTCATAAAGAATTGAGAAAAGGGGTCGCTTCTCTGATTACAAAAAATCTAGAGGGAGTTGACTTCCTTTTGGCATATCTATGTCTATTATCATACGGCAAAAAGTAAAGAATCAAACTGCATTTGGATTACAAACGTGGCTTTTCGTTTACAAAACCTGCATTTGGATTACAAACGTGGCATCTCGGTTACAAAGATTTAGTTGTCGGTTACAAACATTGCATCTCACTTTACAAAGTGGCATCTCGCTTTACTATTAAGTTCCTATTAAGCTTAAATATAGATATAACGATAAAAATATAACGATAATTAATAAAAATTTATTGACAAACAATAAAAATATCACTAGAATAGATTTGGGGGATAGATTTAGACACAGATAAGTAAGATACCATAAGTTACAACAGTTAGATAGAAATATAAATCTATGGTAATAAATAGAGAATTAAAAATGAGCTTTAATAGTGAAAACTATTTATCTGTTTTGCAGCTATGCCAAAGTAGGATAGTATCTTTAAGTTAAGAGTACAAGATATAAGTGCATCATGTGAGGTGGGTTTATGTATGATATTGTAATTGTAGGATCAGGGCCCGCAGGGGCTAATCTTTCGCGGTTAATCGGAGATAAATTTAAGGTTTTATTAATAGATAAACGGGATTTGGATAATGAGAACCCCGAAAATCATGTAAATAAATGCTGCGGGGGATTATTGGCGCCTGACGCCCAGAAAATGATTGCAAAGCTGGGTCTGGGGATACCTAAAGATATTTTAGTTGATCCGCAGCTTTTTGCTGTGAGAACCATTGATTTAACAAATAATATTGAAAGACTGTATCAGAGATTTTATTTTAACATGGATAGAGAAAAATTTGACCGATGGCTGGTTTCCTTACTTCCGACCGGTGTTGATAAAAGATTTAATTCCTTTTATAAAAATCATGCAGAAATACCGGGAGGATATGAAATCACATATATTTATAAAGGAGAAGAGATAACGGTAAAATCAAAAGTCATCATAGGTGCTGATGGCGCTTTTTCTAGATTAAGAAAGTCTATTATTAAAGATATAAACATTCTCCAAAAGTATATAACAATTCAGGAGTGGCATGCATGTCCCAATTATATACCCTATTTTACAGCAATTTTTGATGAAGAGATTAGCGATTTCTACTCATGGATAATACCAAAGGAAAATTATCTTTTATTAGGATCAGCCCTTAGACCTAAGGAAGCTACAAGAGAAAAATATGAACGATTGAAAACAAAATTAAAACCGTTAGGCTTTAGTTTTGATAATAAAATCAAAACCGAAGGTGCATTTATCAATAGACCTAAGAAGAGATCACAGTTCTATGCAGGAAGGGATGGTATCGCCCTGATTGGAGAAGCTGCAGGTGCTATCAGCCCTAGCTCCGCAGAAGGGATCAGCTATGCTCTGAAAAGCTCTTTATACTTAGCGCGGAGTCTTGAAGAGGGGATAGACGGATTTTTGGATCGATATAAACAAAAAGCAAACGATATAAAGTTGAATTTACTTATAAAAAATTTAAAATCTCCTGCCATGTATAATCCATTGCTTAGACAATTAATTATGAAATCAGGCCTGCAAAGTATCAAGTAAATTATGGGCAATGATAATATGGATTAGAGTATAAATTTATTGTAAGAGGACGGCATAATTATTCTTGAGCTCTCTGTTTAATTCTATAGGATCAATAATAAGTACTTTGTCTTTACAGGCGGAGTACTGTTTTTTATGTTCAACAACAAATCTTGTCGGTGAAATCCAATAGAGTAATTTAGGAAAATCCAATCGGAGTAGGCTTAATTCATCTACTATGCTGCATTGGAATTCATTGTATGTAAGACAGAGATGATATAGCACACAATGTGGTAATATATGGTTGAATTTATGGTTGAAATGAAATACTATAGGAAATAAGTAAAAATTGTAAACTAAAAATGAAAATTAAGAAATAAACTTAAAATTTATATATGAACATGATGACAACTAACTAAGGAGATGTTATAAAGATGAAAATTCTACGAGTCGAAGGCTTATCAAAAAATTATAAAAGCGGCAATGATTGTATAAAAGCTTTAAAGCAAATTAATTTGGAGCTTGCTGAGGGAGAAATGCTTGCTGTCATGGGGAGCAGCGGTTCTGGCAAAAGCACTCTAATGCACATTTTGGGGGCATTGGATAAGCCGGATGAAGGAAAAATATATTTTTGCGAGATATATGACAAGGAGTATTGCGAAGAGCCTCATGCAACAGCAATAAGGAGTGATTATATTGGTTTTGTGTTTCAAAAGTTTAATTTACTTTCTGATTTTACAGTGGAGGAGAATATAGCGTTGCCACTTATATTGGCGGGTCATAAGTCAGATTATATAAAAGAATGTGTAACTGAGAAAATCCGGCTCGTTGGGTTGGAGGGAAGAGAACGGCACAGGCCCTGTGAATTGTCGGGCGGACAGCAGCAAAGAGTGGCAATCGCCCGGGCAATAATAGCAAAACCTAAAATACTACTTGCAGATGAACCAACCGGTAATCTTGACTATAATACTTCCAGGGGCATAATGGAGCTGATATGCAAAATGAATAAGGAACTGAAGCAAAGTACCATTATCGTAACACATGATCCGGTGATTGCAGCTTATACGGATAGGATTTTATTCTTTCATGACGGAATATTAAAAAGTGAATACAGAACAAAAAATGATCCAAGTGATATAGGTACAATACTGGAGATCTTTCGCGGATTAATATAATTGGAGAGGAGAGAGTATGATATATATTGATCAGATGGATTTAAAATATCATACCGGTTTCGTTATATGAATTTAAGAAATATAGGAAGGATCTTTTTAATCAAGAGCAAGGGAATAACCATATCCTGCATCAGCAGTGTTCTAATCACTGTTGTGTTGATAATCAGTATGCTTAATCTGACCAGGAATGCTGAAGCATCCTATGAAGATAAAATACGGGCGGCATATGGTGATATAGATATTATTGCTACATATATGGATTATTCCGGAATACCGGATACAACGACGGATCAGATAAAAAATATGAAAGGAATTGATCAGGTATCAGCAGGATATTTTGATGCTGACTTCATGATAGAGAATAATTCGGTATATTTGGTAGCCGGTGATAACAGTAATCTGATGAAGGCCAGATATTATTATGATACGAATATACAAACAGATGAAATCGTAATTAATTCTGTTTTTGCGGAAACCCTTCAATGTAAAGTAAATGACACAATAGCCATTAATGGCAGCAATTTTCGGGTAATAGAAGTTATAGAGGATTTTTCCGGTTCTGCAGTAAACATTGCTATGGCGATTCTTAATCAAACAGGTCTGACCGGGATACTAGGTTTAGACACGGATATTAATTTTATCTTGATCAGTGTAAAAGATAATTATGATATGGATCTGATATTGAATCAAATCAGCTCTATTGACGGAAAGCTTTATCTTAATGTTGTTGAAGCGGATGAATTATATAAAGATGCTGTAGAATCCTTTTCCATATTTATTAAGGCGGTGGCAATATGCGTCATAATTGTAGCAGGACTGATTATGGCTGGTACAATGAGACGTTTTGTATATAAGTATAAGCATGATATGGCTATCATAAGAGCAATTGGCGGAAGTACAAAACAGGTTAAGTATATATTCCGGTATCTTATCATTATCATCAATACAATTGGGAGCATTAGCGGTTTTGCAGTTTCTGTAATATTTCATACAATGATATTAAGGCTGATTAATGAAAAGATACAACTGATAGAAGGCAATATCCGGTTTTACTTTTGGGAATCTCTCTCTATAACAGCTTTAATTTTTATATTTCTAACATTTATTCTAGTTATTAGTACCCACAGAAGCTTTCAGATTTTACCTTTGGAGGCTTTCCAGGATAATGAGCTTTGTCAGATCGGAAAGGGAAATAAGAGACCGGAGAAGAGTAACTTATATCATTTTATGAGACTGCCGGGGAGAGATACTTATGTGATGATCAAATCAATGTTATCCAGAATTAAGGAGAATTTCCTGATAATAGGTACAATAGTTATTATAGTTGTGATTTCATTTATTGGCGGCGGATTAAGTAATATTTTGCATAAGAATAATAATGAATACTTAAAGAGGGAGTATCTTGCTGATATAGTTATTACAAGCAGTTACCCAATTCAATATGAAGATATAGAGCCATATTATAAGCAATTAAAAGGTGCGTCGGGAACCAGTGCCTCTATTACTTTATACTCCCAGGATGATGCTTCCTTTCAGAATGAAGCCTTAAGTTTTCTGATTGCAGATATGGATTCAATGCAGACACAGGGAATACTTAGCAGCATGGCTACCGGAACAAACCGCATTATTCTGAATGATAAAGTTGCCGAGAAATTCAATATTTCAGAAGGTGACTATATCAAGGTATTAACTCCATCCCAATATAAGTATGATTCAAACGGACTGCCGGTTGAACTGTTAGTGGCTCCCAACGAAGTTCAAATGCATGTAATAGAGATTTTACCAAAGGATATGCTGCAAAATTTTGATGCATTAATTGATATGAATTGTAATGATTTCATGAAGACCAATTATATGATCAATCGTATCTATGTCAATGGAGATTTGGATAAGGCGGAACAATTACTAAGACAGATCAAAACCATATACAGCGGAATAAAGTGGTCTAATATAGAGGAAGTTATAAAAGTCAGCAATAAGGTATTGAGAGAAAGATTTGTTATATTTGAAGTCGTTGTCAGTATTCTTATCCTGATAGCAGGGCAGGGCTGGGTCAATGCAATACGCCATGCAATCTTATCCCGAAAAGATGAATACAGGATATTGCGTATTCATGGAATGACTCTAGCAAGATTAAGAAATATGTTATTCATACAGATAATAATATACCTGGTAACAGGTATCGTATCAGGGACAGGGATTGGCGCTATTGTGCTGATGCTATTGACGTATCTTGAAGGAGGTACCATTCTGGCAGCTATTAACTTTAATTCGCTAATGTTAATCAGTATATTCCTTATTATACTGAATATAATGCTGATTCCGGATATTCTGAAAGTCAGTAAAACCGAAATTGCAATGAGCGAGTGAAAGAACAAGCCCTTGAAATATTAAGAAGGATGACCTTTCAGAATAATGACCCTTTAATATAATCAAAGGACAACTCCGGATGAACTCCGGTAAAATACTTCAAGAGGCACCATTCACCAATAATCAGTATCCGGAAGGTCAGCACCATATCAAAGCTGCTTAGGGCTTTGATTTCGTCTGTTCCTGCCCATTGATCATGACAGATTCCAGTATGCCTTTACCATATTGGGACTGCTTTTTATGATTATGATGATATCTTTATGCTTATTGACTCTTGAATAAACGGCAGACTACTTCCAGTATTTACTGGAAAGTATCAAGTTTATTGGAGCGTGTTGAAAAATGCTTGTGCGGGCTGTATGCTTCGCGATTTTCAAACACGCTCCGGCTTTTTTATGTCCATTTTTATCTTCAAATTCATCAATTTCCTTGAAGTATATTCTGTAATAAGCCATATCTATAGAAAAAATTCCATAAATTTTACAAGATTTACAAGTAAATATTTACAAATATTCACAAGGGTGATATAATTAGTTTAATGAATTATCTAAGTCGCAATCTTTCAACTACTTCTAATTACAAGATGCTTGCATAATACCATGAACCATATTCGACTAATTCTGAGTCACAAAAAAATTCTGCGTTCCATATGAGACACAATAATTTTATATTTGAAAAAATATCTACAGCCTCAGGTTAACATAGCAATAAGCCCATTTAAACAGACTCCGATGTATTGCTTGGATTTACGGCTTATTACCTGTGTGCGGCATTTTAGCAGGTGATATATTGGTTTGATTTCATACAGAGTTAAAGGTAAACACACAAACCGGAGGTTTAATTTCATTACTTTCAAAAAGAATTCTTTCCAGTAAGGGGGTGGTAATCAGATGTTCACAAAGTTGTACAAAGGATAAACATGCAGCAGAAAGAGTAGCAACCGACAACACAGGAAAGGATGCGGTTCATTGGGATAATATTCAAATAGTATGTAGGTAAGTAGCAATTAAAAAAATATCTTAGGAGGATTATATTATGAGTAAGCGTAGCAAAAAAGTTTTAGCATTTATCTTTGCATTATCAATGTGTTTAACCAGTATGTTTGCTTCAACCGCATTTGCGGCAACAAATTACTGGCAGAATTGGACCGACGGCGGCGGGACAGTGAATGCTGTTAATGGCTCCGGCGGAAATTTCAGCGTTACCTGGACAAACTGTGGGAACTTTGTTGTAGGTAAAGGCTGGGGTACCGGAACTGCAAACAGGGTATGCAACTACAATGCCGGTGCATTTTCACCCTCAGGCAATGGCTATCTGACATTCTATGGATGGACAAGAAACGCACTCAAAGAATATTATGTAGTCGACAGCTGGGGCAGTTACAGACCGACCGGAACACATAAGGGCACCGTGAGCAGTGATGGAGGTACCTATGACATTTATACGTCAATGCGGTACAACGCACCCTCCATTGACGGTACACAGACCTTCGAGCAGTTCTGGAGTGTCAGACAGTCCAAGAGATCAACCGGAAGCAATGTACAGATTAATTTTGGCAATCATGTTAATGCATGGAGAAGTAAAAGTATGAATCTGGGGTCCAGTTGGGCTTACCAGGTATTGGCGGTAGAAGGATATCAAAGCAGCGGATATGCTAACGTAACAGTTTGGTAACAGGCTTGCCTGCGCAGGCAGGACGACTGATGAACGCTTAACCGTTTCTTAAAGAACGATACTTACCTACATACTACGAAGATATTATCTTACAGATGAATATTGAGGGCAGGGGCAGGAGTGCCCTTGCAGTTAAAAGTCAATCGGTTATCCGGTTTGACTTGCCATACCGGATGCATTGCGGGCCGTTTTTGGTAATACTAACGGCCTGCGGCATTGCCGGCGGCGAAGGATGTGCCGTCAAGGCTGATAGCTTTTACTACCAAACTAAGAGGAGATATGTCAATGAGAAGACTGCTGATTTTGCTTTTCATAGTTATAATGGTTATATTCAGTGCGTGTTCGCGGGAAGAGAATAAAGAGTTTGTATTTGTCAAAGGAGGGACTTTTGTGAATAAAAAGTCCAATCTTTATGGGAAAAATGTAACATTACAGGATTTTTATATAGGCAGATATGAGGTAACCCAGAAAGAATGGCTTGAGGTAATGGAGAGCAATCCCTCTGAATTCAAAGGTGATAATTTACCGGTAGAAATGGTCAGCTGGTATGACTGCATCGAGTACTGCAATAAAAGGAGCATCAAAGAGGGCTTGGAACCATACTACAATATAGACAAGAATAAAACAGACCCGAATAATAAAAGTGAATACGACGATATAAAATGGACGGTAACAATTAACGCAGGAGCCAACGGCTATCGGCTGCCGACAGAGGCAGAGTGGGAATATGCGGCAAGCGGAGGCCGGAAGAGCAAAAGCTATACATACAGCGGAAGCGATGATGCAGACGAAGCGGCCTGGTACTGGAAAAACGCCGGAGATGAATACCTGTCAGGCAATTGGAGCTGGCCTGCCATAGAAAACAACAATAACAAAACGCAATCCATTGGGACAAAGGTACCCAACGAGCTGGGGCTTTTCGACATGTCGGGCAATGTCAGGGAATGGTGCTGGGACTGGTACGGAGATGTTCTGGACAGCACCAGCGGCTCTACCCGGGTATGGAGGGGCGGCGGCTGGCTCGGTGAGGCCCAGGCCTGTGAATTCTATTATAGGGGGAAGTTCGAAGCCAGCGGCATGGGTCCTGACCAGGGTTTCCGCATATGCCGTACTGCTTTTTAATTAATTTTCTGAGAATATTGACTTACCACCTCCGTAACGTTTGAAGTGCTACGGAATATTATATTAAAGAACAACAACGGAGGTGTGGCTATGAAAATAAATGTCGATGCCGGACATGGATCCGGTACCGCGGCAAAAAGAACTCCGCCGATGCCAACGGACATAGATATAGACAATGACGGGAAGATAGATATCAAAAAGGGAGAACAATACCGGGAGCACTATGCCAATACGGGCGTTGCCAGCCTTCTGGTCCAGGAGCTGAAGCGCTGCGGAATAACAACCATGCAGACCGGATTTAACGATGATAATGGAACTGATGATCCGGATACACCATTGGCTGACAGACAGAAGGCAATTGTTGACGGGAAATGCGATTATAGCGTAAGCATTCATTTTAACGCATATGGAGACGGAAAGAGCTTTAATTCTGCCGAGGGGGTAGGAGTGTACATTCACAGTACCTATGCAGGAGAGTCCGAGAAGCTGGCTCAGGCTGTATTAAAGCATCTGGCCGGGGGTACCACACAGAAGAACAGGGGGATAAATAAACAGGCATTAGCCATGTGCAATGTTAATTCATTGAAGGTGAAGGGAGCCGTTCTTTGTGAGCTTGCATTCATGACAAACCAGCGGGAAGCAACCCAGATGATGGCCAATAAAGCCTTCTGGAAGGAAAGTGCCCGGGAAATCTGTAAGGGTGTATGTGAGTATACCGGGATTAAGTATATTGAGGAGGTAACTATGCCGACAGCTACAATTACACCGGCTTCTTCGAAGGAAGACATTAAGTGGGCCCAGAAAAAGTTAAATGCAGTCATACCGTCCTGGCTTCCCAAGCTTACGGTAGACGGCAGCTTTGGACCGAAAACCAGAATAGCGGTACTGGTATATTGGGATCAGCTGGGCTGGGGCAAGCATATGCAGGATGATGGTACGAAGATCGGAAAAGCAACACGGGAGGCTTTGTCTGCAGGACGCAAGTCATAGAGGCACGAATTAATAATCGAATATAAGTCAATTCAATTAGTCCAGGGTAAGGGAATGAAGCCGGCAGATGAAACGGCTTCTTGCCTTACCCTGGACTTACAATTATATGGCTGAGCATTCAGGAAGGCTTGGACTAACCGGAGGAAAGAAGGCTTTGTCAAGTTATATGATCCGGCATCCGAGAATCAGAGGATGGCAGAGGAAAAGCCAGCTTGTTTAGAGCTGGCCAAAAGGGGGGAGAATTATGAAAATCTATTTAAAATACTTATTAACAAATTATTTATGAGGCCGTAACCTCTTTGATTAACTTTATAAGCTTATTATATACGTAGATTGTGTTTTATCTATTAACGAAGAGTGAAGAAATTATGAAGTTAATGTATCTATTTTGTGTACACAAAATTTTAAAAATACAAAATATAGACATGCAATTGCAAATATAAGCCCTATCCGGCAATCTGAAATTACCTTCATAAATTATCCGGCCTGATTTTCCGTAGTCAGTACTGACCGGGAAAATCACTCTCAAGAATTTATAAAAGAATTTCAACATTTTATACCAATCCGGTCCGGATACTTTCGGCTTCGAAATACTGAATAGACATATGTATCTCAATCTGTAGTTTAATGTGATAATAAGCGGAAAGCCTCACTGATACCCAGTTGCATTTGAAGTAAGCAGAATCCAAGGTATTGATATGCTCCCCATATGGCAGACAGTTAAAATAATAAAACTGTTATCATAGGGGAGCATACTGGTAACTTTCAGTATTTTAATTATATACTTATCCTTTGTATCACTTTGTAGCAGCAGCATTGGTATCTATTCATAGGTATCACGATATATTCTGTTAAGCTCTGCGTAAAGAGCGTCCCTTATCTGGTCTTTGGATTGCTGGATTTGGCTGTTGGTCAGGTCCGATATGATTCCCTTTAACCGCTCTTCCTGCTCATCGAACAAGGGGTCCAGACTGCCCAGCAATTCATTCGTATAAATATTCAATTCTGTATCAATCCGGCCGCCTTCTGCATCAAGATAATCCTGTGCGCCCTGAAGAACCCGGTCCTTGGAGGCATCAACGTAGCTTTCAAGAACTTCTTTGTTATCTGCCACGGCATCATTGCCGTTCTGAAGAACATCCATATAAAAATCAGAAATGTGCTGGAGGAAAAATCCCTCTATGTACTGTATAATTCCCGGTGGTACCAGGTTGGCGGCATAAGCCGGGATACTTCCTGAGAGAAAACTGACTGCTATAATTGCTGCTATTGCCTTCCTGCTATATAACTTATTCATAATCATCATCACCTCACCTTTATTTTACATAATTGGAGAGAGACAGGCAATGGTAAATACAAGTAATAAAAGAGAGGTTTTGTTTATAGGAAAGATGTCACAAATTGACGCTAATCATAATTATAATGCTTATTTTATATCTTATTTTACACTATAATTCTACTGTATTTGCTATGAAACGAATTGAATATCTTGACACCAAGAGCGCAATACCTTATGATGAATATAATCATAAGCTGCTATATACAAAGGAGATCCCGGATGAGATTAGTTTCACTATCTATGATAAAACCGGAAATGAAGTTAGCTAAGGCTATCTATTATAAGGATTGCCTTATTCTACGTGCCGGTATCATGGACATACAGCGTTTTACTAACAGTCTGAAAAATCTTGGAATTGAATATGTATACATAGATGACGATTTTAGTGACGGAATCGATGTACCGGATGCCATCTCAGAGGAGACCAGAATCAACTGCAAGCGAATTCTTCGTCAGACACTGGATGATTTTGAAGCGAAGACAGTAGTTGATCTGAAAGAGCTGTCTGTTAGCATCCACAGTATTATTGACGAGATACTTGCCAAGCCGGATATCCAGGTCAGTTTAAATGATATCAGTGCTGCGGATGAGTATACCTTTACGCATTCTGTCAGTGCAACTGTATACTCGCTTTTGATTGCCAATAAGTTGGGCTACAGCAAACAGATGATGGAAAGACTGGCTGCAGGATGCCTGTTGCATGATATGGGTAAGACCGTATTGGATAAGAGGATATTAAATAAAAAAGGTGAATTGACAACGGATGAGTTTGAACACGTAAAGCTTCATACGACCTGGGGCTATGAGATGTTAAAGAAATGCACCAGTTTATCGGAATTATCACGGATTATCGCATTGCAGCATCATGAACGGATGGACGGCACCGGATATCCTACGGGTTGTCCGGCCGGAGAGCTTCATGAGTTTTCAAGAATAGTTGCTATTGCGGACGTGTATGATGCTTTGGTATCGGACAGGGTATACCGCAGAAGATGGAGCTCCAACAATGCGGTTAATTATCTGGTAGAGAATGCTGAGACCAAGTTCGATCTGAAGCTGGTATCCATCCTTATTAAACAGATAGCCATCTATCCCAACGGGTCCATGGTCCGTTTGTCTACCAATGCAATCGGTATTGTAAAAGAACAGAATAAGAATTTTCCGTTACGGCCGGTGGTGCGTGTCATAAAGAACGAAATCGGGGAGGAGATAACTCCCTATGATATTGATTTGATGAAAGTATTGGATATCACTATTATTGAGTCTGAAATAGAGATGGAATATAATAATTTTACATAAAGAGAACTCCCGTAAGGGAGTTCTTTATAATTAGCTGTTAATATTTCCATGAGATTGTCAGCAGCACGGTAACCGTTATCTTTTTGCTGCGGTAAGGCGGATTTTTGCATTGGTGGGAACTGATACCACATGCTGCAGCGGAACCCAGATCAAGGAAGCGATGATGAAATCAACCGAACTGTGAACGACGGTTCCCAGACCCACAAGTCCGATTACCACAACGGTATAATTTGCTGTGGATTGGCCGCTGAAGTAAAAAATGGTGGATACGGCAACTTCACATACGGCATGGATCAAGGAAATAAAAAGTACAAAAGGTACCGCAGATTTGAACGAGAGCAGTATCTTATTATTCTTCTTCAGGATGTAAGCTCCTACAAAAGCAAAAATAACATGGGTCAAGGCACGGAAAACAACCACCGGAGGGAAAATAGCTGCTAAGAAGAAGCCCAATGCCGTTACCAGTGAGACAAATACGGCTGCAATAGGGGAGATAAACATTGCGACGATGATCGGTACGTGGCTTGCCAGGGTGAAGGAGGCAGGCTCAATTATGATTTTTAAGGGTGAGTACATGGGAATAATAATACCGACTGCACTAAGCATAGCGGCAATTACCATGGTTGTTACTTTGTTTGATACATTATTATTTGTCATTCTGATCAATTCCTTCCCTTTATGAATTACAACTATACAGACATGATAGCTGTCTTGTCAGCTGTAATTATATCTGACTATACAGAAAAAGTCAATAAGAATAACAGGTATTAACTATTTATTTTTTTAACTCCTGTTCTTGCTGTATTCTGTAGATCGTCCATTCCTCCATGGGCTTTGCACCAAGTTTTTTATAAAAATTAATGGAAGGCTCATTCCAGTCAAGGCATGCCCACTCCAGTCTTCCATAGTCACGGTCCTCCACCATTTTAGATAAATAAGAAAGCAATGCTTTTCCAAAACCCCTTCCTCTCATGGAGGGCTTGACAAAGAGATCCTCCAGATAGATTCCCGGTTTTCCCAAAAAGGTGGAAAAATTATAAAAGTATAATGCGAAGCATACCGGTTCCTTCTGGAATTCTCCGATAATTACCTCGGCTTTCTTCTGGATGAAGAGATATTCGGTTAATAATTCTTCTGTTGCCCTTACTTCATGAGACAATTGTTCGTATTCAGCCAGACCCTTGATGAATTCCAGGATAAGCGGAACATCCTGAGGTTCGGCAGACCGGATATTAAAATCTTTGATCTCTTCCGATGGTATCATATGCAGCTCTCCTTCAACCGGCTGTTTGATGAGATATCAAAAGGTCTGTTAATGTTATCCTTTTTATCTCATAAGAAATATCAGATATTTTTCATTCTCTGCTGACATTTCTTAGCCGGACTCTTTATGTAATGTTATGGTAATCAGATTATACAGACAATATCTTATTATAATCGTTTGAGTCATTATAAAATATTATGGGGATTTTGCATAGGGGCAAATTACCATGATTGCCTGGGTTTCTTCATTGCCAGTCAGGTTTAAATACTCTATAATGTTTATGGTAAACGGATAGATGAATTAAAAGGAGATTTTGATAGAATACTTTTTAAGAAAGGAACAGGACATGCTGGTACATAATCCGAATTTTAATATAAAGCAGATCGCCGACTCGGGACAGTGCTTCCGTATGAACAAGCTGGAAGGAAAGGACAAAACTGCAAGCTATAGCCTGGTTGCTTACGGAAAATATCTGGAGTTGACCCAGGTGGAGGAGGATACCGTGGAGTTGGATTGCCCGGAAGAGGAATTCCATCAGCTTTGGGAGGATTATTTTGATTTAAAATATGATTACGGTAAAGTAATTGAGGACCTGTCGGCAGGGGAGGATGAATTCCTGAAGCAGGCCGCTGCATATGGAAGCGGTGTGCGTATATTGCAGCAGGAACCCTTTGAGGCTGCTATCAGCTTTATTATATCCCAGAATAAAAATATCCCGGCCATTCGAAGCTGTGTAGAGGCCCTCTGCAGGAGCTATGGGGAGAGCCGGAGGAATAAAAAAGGAGAGGTGTATTACGCATTCCCCGCACCCGGGGTTTTAGCCTGCATCAGAAAAGAAGAGCTCAGAGCGCTGGGAATGGGTTACCGGGATGAGTATATTCTAAGGGCGGCGCAGGCTGTAGCGGACCGGACTATCAATTTTGATCATTTGAAAAAAGACGGATATGAACATGCGGTGAAAGCTCTTAAGACGATCAAGGGAATCGGTGAAAAGGTTGCCAACTGCATCTCTTTGTATGGGCTGCACCATATCGAAGGATTTCCGGTGGATGTATGGATCCGCCGGATATTAAAGGATATCTACCGGAATGAATTCAATATGAAAAAATATTCCTGTAATGCCGGAATCATACAGCAATATATGTTTTATTATTACAGGCATTTGAAAGGGATATCATAATAAATAGGAAGGCTTTGACTTGTATAACGATGCCTTACTCTGCAGAAAATAATTAAGGGATATATTAATTTTTTAATAAAGAAAGGCGGGTAAGCATGGGTACTGAAAAAGCAAAGAAAAGCATAGAAAACGAACGCAGAGTGGATCATCTGGTTAACCTGGTGGAAAAACAGACACGAACAGAACGTCATCTGGAGGAACACTCTGACATCTCCAAGTCTCCTGAGAATATAGAGCACGCAAAACAGAT
>JAFADH010000156.1 GCA_023424995.1 Bacillota bacterium
CATTAAGAAAGCCTTAAGATATTCTTAACAGAAATTATGCTATTCAGTAAGCATTATTGTTATAATATAAGTTATCAGAAGCTGTCCTTTATCTTCTGATAAAAGGCGCAGTTTATCGTGCCGTGCATCTCGATTATCGGAACCGGGGTTTGTTCCGATAAAAGGCGCTTCATTTGCGCCATGCATCCCGATTCAGGAACAGGTATTTTGTTCCTGTAATATATCATATTCGGGATATCAGCTCGGGAACTGCTGTCCGCAGTCCTGAAAAAGTGATAAAGGAGTAGAAGATGGAGACCAATATATTAATCGTGGATGATGAACAGGAGATTGCGGATCTTGTTGAGCTGTATCTTACAAATGAGGGATATAACATATATAAATTCTATACCTCAAAGGAAGCTATGGATTGCATCAATAAAACAAAACTTGATCTCGCCATTCTGGATGTCATGCTGCCGGATACGGATGGTTTTACTATCTGCCGGAGAATAAGGGAAAAATATAATTTCCCGGTTATCATGCTGACAGCCAAGAATCAGGAAATTGATAAAATATCCGGTTTGACCCTGGGAGCAGATGATTATGTTACAAAACCTTTCCTGCCTTTGGAACTGGTGGCCAGGGTGAAGGCGCAGCTCCGCCGTTATACTCGGTATAATCAGGCGGATAACGAACAGGATACTAATGTGATCGCCTTCTCCGGTCTGGTCATAGACAAGGATAATTATGAATGTTTTCTTAACGAAAGGCCGCTCTCCCTGACTCCCATTGAATTTTCACTCCTTTGGTATCTATGTAAGAACAGGGGCCGTGTGGTCCGTTCGGATGAATTATTCTATCAGGTATGGGGCGACAAATACTACACCAACAATAATACTGTCATGGTCCATGTCCGCCATTTGAGGGAAAAGATGCATGATAATGCCGACAATCCTAAATATATAAAGACAGTCTGGGGGGTTGGATATAAAATTGAAAAATAACTTTCGGTTACTTAAAAGGAAAATGATTATTACAGCTGTTCTGATGCCGGTTCTTTCTCTTACCATAGGGGCACTCATTCTATTTGTTTTTATTGACGGAATCATACAGGCTCCCTTTGCCGATATATTTGTTTATTCCGTCAGGGATATCCTGGGGATCAGTGAAACACGGGCCATTTATATTTATACCTCCATATTCCGTAATTACAAAGAGCTTTGGATGCTGGCCGGATATGTTGCAATCGCGACGATTGTATGCTACAGGGCCTTCTCTGTCTTTATACGGTATTTCACGGAGATAAACAACGGAATCGACCGCCTGGCGGAGGATGGTGATAATGAAATTGTGCTGTCCCATGAAATGGATTACCTTGAAAAGAAATTAAACAAGGTTAAGTCTACTCTTAAAAAACGGGAACTGGATGCCCAGAATGCGGAGCAAAGAAAGAATGATCTGGTGGTATATCTGGCCCATGATATAAAAACACCTCTTACCTCGGTCATAGGTTATCTGAGCCTCCTTGATGAAGCAGCCGATATGCCGGCAGAGCAGAAATCAAAATACGTGAAAATTACATTGGACAAAGCATTCCGTCTTGAAAAATTAATTAACGAGTTTTTTGAGATAACAAGATATAATCTTCAGACCATCCTTCTTGATAAGCAGGATATCGACCTTAATTATATGCTGCTCCAGATGGCGGATGAGTTATATCCTTTATTAACTCCCACAGGAAAGTCCGTTCATGTTCATATGGAAGATCAGATTCACATCTATGGTGATCCCGACAAGCTGGCAAGAGTATTCAATAATATTATAAAAAATGCAATTGCTTACGGATACCCGGATAGCGTAATTGAGATATCCGCAGAGTATCAGGGCAGTAATATCAGGATAACCTTCGCCAATAAAGGAGCTGCCATTCCAAAGCACAAGCTTGATACTATATTTGATAAGTTTTTCCGCCTGGATGATGCCCGCTCCAGTAACCTGGGCGGTGCGGGACTCGGTCTGGCGATAGCAAAAAGCATAATTACTGCCCATGAGGGGAGCATAAGTGTTATCAGCAATGATGAGATTACTGAATTCAGTGTAACCCTTCCCATGAAAATAACCTCGGATGCACATTCTGTAACCGATGTTCAATAATAAACAAGTAATTCTTAAGAATTTAATAATAAAATAATAAAACACAGCTCCTTTCAACATGCTTTAATAGGCTTATGAAAGGAGCTATTTTATGAAACGGCGAAAAAAATCAAACAGATTACTTGCTTTAATTACCCGGTTACTTTTTCTTATCATCCTTATGGGCTTCTGCACTATGGGGTTAACTTATATGGCAGTTCAAAATAACCGGCAAAATAACCTTAAAGAGACCCGGCAGGCTGATACGGATGATAACCGGAATGATTTCCCGCTTAATGACCTGAAGGATACATTTGCTGTGACCGGTGCTGATCTGGCTAGTCGGAATGCTATATTAATCTCCCTGGACGATCAGGAGATTTTACTGGATAAAGACAGTAATTCTTTCATTTATCCCGCGTCCCTGACTAAAATCATGACCTGTATCCTAGCCATTGAAAACCTGTCCGATCTTAACCGGTCCGTTACTCTGTCTTCCCATATGTTCAATGGATTATATAAGGATAATGCATCATTAGCCGGCTTTCTGCCTGGCGAGACTGTTGCCGCCCTTGATTTATTATATGGGATTCTCCTTCCTTCCGGCGCTGAATGCAGTATCGGATTAGCAGAACATATATCCGGTTCCGAGGAGGAATTTGTCAAATTGATGAATGAGAAGGCAGCCGAGCTGCACATGGATAATACCCATTTTGTCAACACCACCGGGCTGCATGATCCTGATCATTATTCCACGGTGTCAGATATTGCGGAGCTTCTGAAATACTCCCTGGAGAATGAGACCTTTCGTATGATTTTCACTGCAAAGCGTCACTCCGCCAAACCAACCGATCTGCATCCGGACGGTATCACCTTCTACAGCACCATGTTCCGGAATATGGAGTCTGCCGAACTAAAGGATGGTATGATCTTAGGCGGTAAAACCGGTTATACCAGTAAAGCCGGCTTATGTCTTGCCAGTCTGGCAGAGATCAATCAGAAGGAATATATTATGGTCACGGCAAATGCAGTCGGTGATCATTCCACAGCGCAATATAATATTGAAGATGCATTTTACACTTATGGCAAGATAAGATAAACCTTCTGAAAATTATTGCCGGCAGGCAGGGAGGGATTATTCGGTTCCATTAATCTCATCGATGAACCGTGACCAGGGGACCACCTTATTGTAGCGTTCCCTGGCACTGAAGATATAGAGCAGCTCTCTTGCTCTGGTCATAGCCACATAGAACAGCCTGCGTTCCTCCTCCAGGTCTGCTGCCAGGGCAGCTTTCTTATGGGGAGCGATACCTTCATTGGCATCTACAATGAAGACCGCCTGGAATTCAAGACCTTTGGAGCTGTGCATGGTAGCCAGAAGGACGCTGTCCTTCTTATCCTGCCTGCTGTCAGCCTGTTTCTTCAGTTCTTCCTTATAATTCTCCATATAGGCAAACCAATCCTCATAGGTCTTAAAATCTCTGGTACTTTCCTGGAGCTCATCCAGTATATCCAGTAATTCCTCTGCCTTTATCCTTCTGGTCTCTGCATATTCCTTCAGATAATCCTCATAACCGATCCCTCTCCGGATATAATTAAGGGCTGCAAAGGGACTCATTCTGCCCAGGAGGGACAGGTCATACTCCAATTGGTCCAGATTCTCCAATGCCCAGGCCTTATCCTCATAATAATCTTTAACTGCTTCCAGATCCACCTCCGGTTTATCAAAAGAATCCCTGCTGATATAACGCTTCGGCCGGTTTATGATCTGAAGGAACAGTCCACGGTCAGACCGCCCCAGGGCAATCTTAATATAACAAAGAACATCTGATGCAATCCAATGATCGAACAGATTAGGGAGCACATCCTTCATCTGAAAGGGTATATTGTACTCCATCAGTTTATGTATCAGGGCTCCTGCACCCAGAGTAGTTCTCACTAGTACGGCGATTTTAGATAAAGATATCCCCTCACGGTTCAGCTTCCTGATCTCCTCCGCCAATGCCTGGTTCTCTTCCGACAGAGTATTATAGTGCCGGATAAGAATATCCTTTCCCGTACCCTTGGATGATTTTACTGTTTTATCAAAGCGGTTCTGATTATTCTTAACCAGACGGGCCGCTGCCTGAAGGATGTTATCCGTGGAACGGTAATTGGTATTAAGAACGATCTTCTTACAATCCGGATAATCCCTGGGAAAATTAAGCATGATCTCCGGCTTCGCACCCCGGAACCGATAGACGGACTGGTCGTCATCCCCTACGATGAACAGATTGTTCCGGGGCAGGGCCAGCATTCGTACAATCTCATACTGCACAAGGTTAATATCCTGGAATTCATCGATCAGAATATAATGGAATTTATTCTGCCACACAGCCAGGATGTCCCTGCGTTCTGTTAAAAGTTCATGGCATAATACAAGCATATCATCAAAATCGATGAGATTAGAACGTCTCAACCGTTTCTCATATTCACTGTAGACGGTTCGAAAGACCTCAGCCGGGCAGGATATGGAATAATAATTCACAAGATTAATACGGCTTCCCTTCACCAGGCTGATCTCAGAGAACAGGTCCGAGATAAATTCCTTCTCATCCTCATACTCCAGCTTCAGGCGGTGAAGGATCTCCTTCATGTACTGGAATTTAGTCTCATCCTTCACGATATTGGCTGCGCTGAGACGATAAGCCTGTTTCAATATGGCAAAAAAGACCGCATGAAAGGTTCCGAAATTGACCCGGGTGTCATGAGCACCTGTCCTGATAAGAAAACGCTGCTTCATCTCATTGGCCGCTGCCTTGGTAAAGGTAATAACCAGGATTTGTTCCGCGGGGATATGGTACTGTTCGATTAAATGTCTGGTCCGCTCGGTAATTACCAGAGTTTTCCCTGAACCCGGCCCTGCGATAACCAGCATGGGACCATGAGTATGCAATATCGCTTGCTGCTGTTCATTATTAATAATCATTTAATTTATCGATTGCAATGCGAATCCGGCGAAGACTCTCTTCCTTGCCTAAGATGCTCATGATCTCGTATGCACCGCCGGGAGTGGATTGCTTGCCGGATACTGCGGTTCTCACCGGCCATAGGCCCTGGCCGTTCTTAATTCCTTTCTCCGTAATATAAGCCATAATAGCTGCTTCAATATTAGCTTCGGAATAGTCCTCAAGCTCCTCGAACCGTGGCAGGATATCCCTCAGCACCTGAAGGGAGCTCTCCGTATCCGTCTTCATCTTCTTGTGTGTGTACATCTGGATATCATAATCCGGGAGCTCCTCAAAGAAATCGATGATCTCCTTAATATCCACAAGGGTCTCAATTCTGGTCTTTACCAGCTCCGCTATCCTGCGATAATCCAGCTCCTTCTTAATCACTTCCCTGATATAAGGAAGCGCCAGCTGATAATATCTGTCGAATTCCATATTCTTCAGGTATTCGCTGTTCATCCAGCGCAGCTTGACCATGTCAAATACCGCCGGAGCTTTATTGATGTGAGTATAATCAAATTCCCTGATCAATTCCTCCAGTGTCATAATCTCCGCATTACCTGCGGGACTCCAGCCGAGAAGAGCCACAAAATTCACGATTGCCTCGGATACAAAGCCCTGCTCCAGTAAATCCTCATAAGAGGAATGTCCGCTGCGCTTACTCAGCTTCTTATGTTCCTCGTTGGTGATCAGGGGAAGGTGTACATAGGTCGGCTCCTTCCAGCCGAAATCCTGATACAATCTGGTATATTTCGGTGTGGAGGACAGATATTCGTTTCCTCTGACAACGTGGGTGATCTCCATCATATGGTCATCCACAACATTAGCAAAATTATAGGTGGGATAGCCATCCGATTTAATCAATATCATATCATCAAGCTCATCATTATCTACGGTAATATCACCGAATATCGCATCATGGAAAGTGGTTGAACCCTCAGTAGGGTTATTCTGTCGTATTACGTAAGGCAATCCTGCCGCCAGATTAGCTTCAATCTCTTCCCCGGTCAGATGAAGGCAGTGCTTGTCATATTTAGTAATCTCCTTCACTTCCTCGTCTTCCTCCTCGGAGTTACCGACCGCCGTCTTCAGCGCGGCCAGTCTGTCCTTGGTGCAGAAGCAGTAATATGCGGCACCCTTCTCAACCAGCTTCCTGGCATATTCCAGATAAATTCCGGTGGCCATACGCTCACTCTGAACATAGGGACCATAACCGCCATCCTTATCCGGTCCCTCATCATGAATGAGTCCGGTCCCCTTCATGGTACGGTATATGATATCCACAGCTCCCTCTACCTGGCGCTCCTGGTCCGTATCCTCTATCCGGAGGATGAAGGTTCCATCCTCATGCTTTGCAATTAGATACTCATATAATGCCGTTCTTAAGTTACCGACATGCATTCTTCCGGTAGGACTCGGTGCATATCTGGTTCTGACTCTGCTCATAACAATTACCTCACTGTTTTTATATTATTATTTATAGCTGTTCATCATTTCATTATAATAGCTATTGTATATCTCCTGGTAGAGAGGCGTATTCATCACTGCGATAATATAAAGTATGATTATGACAGCCACGATCACTGTTAATATAACCGTCGTCAGCAGAGTTGCTCTTGCCCAGTTCTTCTTACTTTCCGGAATGCTCTCGCTTAGGGACCATACGATTAACATAATTACAAATACTAACCATCCGACAAACGGAATAAATAAAAGCCCGTAAGAACCTAACCAGCTCTTAAAGGAAATGGGCTTTTCCGCCGGTTCATAAGCCGGTCTCCCATATCCTCCGGTAATTCCATTCCCCTGAATCGGTCCCATAGAATTTATGGGTCCGTTGGGATAAGGATAGCCTGGATTCCGGGGTTGTGTATTATTAGAATTCTGCCTCTGTTCTCGAAAAGAGCTTCCACAGTATTCACAAAAGTTGGCTTCTTCGTTCTGTGACGGTCTTCCGCATACGTTACATCTCATAGGATTACACCTCTTCTTCGTAGGAATATTCATCTTTTTATTATGGTTGATTTTATATCCGCTTACCATGATACGCATAGATACGTATAAAAAACTCATATGCAATATCTGTTCGTAGTGTAGAGTATACCATATTTTTATAAGCTATTACAACTAAAAAAGAGTGTCCGCAGGAGTATTCCTCCAACGGACACTGTCCTTATCCATGTTTAAAATCAACCCTCCGTCTTCATTGCTTCAATTGCGCTGATTCTGGTTGCCCGTCTGGCCGGGAAATAACCGGATATCAGTCCCACCAGGATGGAAATTGCCAACGACATAATCGGCAGATACAGCGGTATAATGGAAAATTTGGTATTTGCCATATCATACATATAATTACCCGACATTAAGGCACTGAACACCGGTTCACCGAATTTGTTGACCGCCCAGGAAGCTCCGTAACCAAGTCCGATTCCTATGATTCCTCCAAATAATCCGATCATGGCCGCCTCGAACAGGAAAAGCTTACGGACATCCTTTACGGTACAGCCCAGTACCTTCATGATACCAATCTCCTTGGTACGCTCATAGATGGACATAACCATGGTATTGGCAATACTGATAGCTGACACCAGCATGGACACCGCACCCAGAGCGCCCAGTACCATCTGCAGGGTTTTTGAAGCATCCTGAAGAGGAAGCAGGTATTGCATCATGCTATAGGGTTGGAAGCCCAGATCCTTTATTTTATCCTGGACCTCCTTCACATTATCGACATTATCAACATTGAGCTTGATCTGCTGATATTCCTGGATGGTTTTAATTGCTTTCTTACGATCCTCCAGAGACAGGGTATTGCAATACTTCATATAAATCTGTTTCAGATAATTCAGGTCCATGTAGGTATTGTAATCAAATTCACTGTCTGTCTGGACCATCTTCGCGATATTTTTTAAAGGAAGGGAAAACTCCTTCTTCTTCGCTGCTACCGGATACTCATTAAAACGAAGCTCTATCTTATCCCTCTCCAAATTCACGGGAACCCGTGAATATCCCCTGGAATAAGGATCATAAAAATCATTGGGGTTATTAAAGCCGAATATAATCTGTGAGTTATCTCCTTCCGACGGATAACTGCCAAACTGCAGCTCCGGGAAATCAAAATCATCAAATACGCTCATATCCATAGCAGTGATATAGACCCACCCCATATATTTGCCGCGTACTAAGGAGGCACTCTTATTAATCACCGGGGTTACTGCCCTGACATGATCAATCGCTTTGATCTGATTTACGAGGTCATCATCCAGACTTTGTTCCTTGCTGTTGATCCATTGCCCGTCGTCATCATAGACATCCACATAGGAATTCACGGTAATGGTTGTAATGCCTCCCTGCTGCATAACCTGGGAGTCAAAATTGTTCCTCATACCGTTACCGATGGATACCATAATAATGATGGACAGGGAACCGATGATAACGCCCAGGACCGTCAATATGGTCCGGGCCTTTCGTCGGGACAGATTCTTTAATCCCATTTTGAACAAGTCACTAATCCTCATATATCTCAATTCCTTTTTTGATTTTTCTCTTAGCCAATAATATACCCAATGCTACACTAACAAAAAGAACTGCTGTAGATATTCCGATTACAAATGGCCAGGAAGCTAATAACGGATCCTTCACACCGCCCATTCCCGGATCAACATAGGTCCCTTCCTCCGTAACCATCCCCGTATCCGAGTACCCCTTGCTAATAACAACATTTCCTGCTGCTACCTCTTTACTCACAGCTACTGCGGAAGATGTTATATTATCAATAATAAAATTATCCATGTACACCCATTCCTTTCTTATGCGAATTCTTTTACCTTCGCACTGCCCTCCATGCTATTATTGCGGTATCTTTCATACCATTTAATTAATACTGCTCCTGTTCCTTCTTGCGAAGCTTTGATTTATAAGCCTGTATAATGACCTTTCTGGTTACAGGTACGAATACCGCAAAGAGTACGACCTGGATTATAATAAACAGCCATATAGGAAGAATCTCCGACTTGGCAACCGGAATCACTCCGGGATTAAATACCTCACCGCCTCCATCAATTATTCCGCCATCGACAGGCACGGAACTCATTACCTGGGCCGTAAAATCCTTGGTGGTCTCTACCGTATCTCCGTTACTATCCTCAAAGGTAACCTTCAGGACACCGTTGGCTGTTCCTTCCATATTGGGTATTACGTCAAACTCCACATAGGAAGAGTTACCCTCCGGAACCGTTCCGACATAATACATCTCACCATCTGCTTTCGCAAAGTCACCTTCCACATAGATGATGACATTATTCAGAGGTGATCTTCCCATGTTGTAGAATTCAAAGGCAAGGGTCGCGGTATTTCCAACCATGATCGCACCGTCCCAGGAGTATACATTGATATTGTTTACAACCGGTCTCGAATTCTCTACTGCCTGCAGGTTCAATTTCTCCGTTCTGGTCTCACCGATCTCACCGGTGGTGGGATTGGGTTCCGCTCCCTCATATTCGTATTCTATGGTCAACTCCAGGGGATAAGCCTTGGTACTTGCATCGGATTTGACCTTCAGCTCCAGAGTATTGGTTATGGTCTCGCCCGGATCGATCTTCTCGATAAAGAAGCTGTTGCTTCCCTGTGTCACACTAAATACATTCTCTGCCTGCGCCACGGTAACCGTAATGTTCTTAGCAGTAATGGATGCGTTGGTATTATAAAGGTCGAAGGTGAAGTTAAAGGTGTTACCTGCCCGCAGTTCTTCCATATCCGTTGAATATTTACTGACGATTATCTTCGGTTTGCTTATGGACACATTGTCATTCTGTACATCACGGACCGGTATGGTTACCGTACCGTCCGTACCTCCGGAATAACTGTATCGTATGCTGATACTATTCAAGCCTTCAACGATGTCCTCTGAAACCATAAGCGGAACAGTGATACGGATGGTCTTTCCGGCCTTCAGCGTCTCAATATACCGGTAAGGCTCCGCATTAATCGGAATGAAGGTAGCAGAGGTAAGGCCTTCGGTATAGATTTTTAATTCCTTGGCATCCACATCACTCTTATTCAAAACATCAAAGGAAACCTCAACCTTGTCTCCTGCCACAGGCTTAGCCGGTGACTGGGATACGTTGCTGATAATAATATTCGGACTGCCGGTCGTCGGAGTTGAAGCAATAACATCAATGTATGCCGTATCCGATACCGTATATGAAGTGCCGTCCTTATCTTCATAGGTAACCACTATCTTTACGCCTTTGAGTCCCCCCGTGGCATACTTGGATACGGTAAGCGGAATTTCTACCACAGATTCAAACTCTGCTGGCATACCATTCACAGATATTCCTTCGGTAAAGTAATTCTTTAAAATCCCTTCGGAGCTGATGCTGGAATCATCCACATTTACTTTAATATTCCGGGCTTCTGCTCCGCCGATATTCTGCAGATCCACATTAAGGGCAAAATCATCACTGGGCTTTAAGCTTCCCTTCGACTGGATATCCGCTATAACAAGCTT
>JAFADH010000255.1 GCA_023424995.1 Bacillota bacterium
CCTTATAGTCAGCATTTTTTATTATCTCATACTAACATCCATGCCCTTTGGGCATAAACCGTGAAGAATAGCCGCTTTTTCTATTCTTCCAATGGCCCGTATGTTCTATGCGGGACTATTCACACTAGCGTCCATGCGTACGACTTACTCGCATGCCTAAATCCAACTTGTGAATTATGCTTTTATTTTACACCATATACCTGGTTCACATAATCAAGCATCGGTTGGATGTGCTCTGCTCTTAGATTCAGGAAATCCTTAATACAGCGGTAACTTGCGTAACCTCCGTTAATACTGTTATCCACACTGCCTGCCCCGGGGTATCTTGCAAAGAACTGGTCAAACAGGGGACTGTAGATTGCCTTGAAGGTATCAAGTGCCGCAAGCGCCGTATCCCTCTTAAAGTTGCTGTCACTTAATGCCAATAACGACTCTGCAAAATCCTTGCGGAAGCTTTCGTTGGTCATCAGATACGCATAGATCAGAACAGCCGGGTTCGTCGTGCTCATGTCCAGAAGTCCATACGGTTTATAATTATCCTCCTTGATGGTATTCGAATAAGCATCACTTGCTCCGCTTACCCCGCCGAATTCCACGTCATAGAAGCAAAACCGCCATCTTCCGTCCGCATAAGGATTGCTGTCATCAACCTTCACTGTCCTCCAGAGGGACCAGTTCTTCCCCGGCCAGTCCCATTTATTATTGATCCATATCTGAACAGCATAATAATCCCTGGCTGACCGGATATCCACCAGCCCGGCAAATGCCTCGTAGTCCTCTGCCTCCGTCAAATCCTCATGGGTATTAAAAAATGTTATAAGCTCTTTAAAATAATAGTCTTCCTCCATCACTCCTTCCGGGAAATTGCCCAGATCCAGCTTATACCCGATTTCATATTTTTCCGCATCACCTTTATACAGAACCACATCATCCTTATTCACGCCATGGGCATATTCAAAATATTCCTCGGAATAGTCCTCCTGCAGTACATATAATCCCCAGTACTCCCCATTGATATAGACGATGCAGGGTCTTGAGGTCAGGGTATCGCAGGCTTTATCCCCGATTAAGGACTGCCAGTAGGTATCACTGAATTTGGTTGTAAATGCACAATTTCCCCCGTTACGAAGCATCAGTGTCTTGAATTTATCAATTGTCGCACCTGTATCATCCTTTAAAGCTTCCCCGAATATGGGATACTCAAAATTCTTCTCCCCGTATTCCTTCCGTGCAAAGAGACGGAAGCCCTTCTGCAGATCCGATCTGGAATAGTTGCCCTGGATCCGTATCCCGCAGTCCTGCTGCAGAGCCAGAGTTGTCCTGGTTCCATCGCTTTCAAAGAAATCCATATGTACCTTTCGTTCCCATTCTTTACCCCTTTGGGTATAATTCGCTTCCAATTGTCTGGAGGTATCTGCCTTCAGCGGCTCTCCTGCCGTTAAGAACTCCTTAAGAGCATTATCATATACCTCACCCTTTATATAGATTCCTTTCACAGGATCGAACAGATCCTCATAATCTATACTAATGGATATGACAGCAAGATTGGTACCTGATGCCTCACAGCTTTCCTGAAGCCCTCGGATGTGATCTGTCATGCTTCCAATGAAATAAGTACCTGTCTCCGCCTTGGTATACAGACCTTTCCTATCAAGAGCCGCCGCTCTGATGACTGTACATTTATCCACTGCTTCTTTGGACGGTGTGCTGTTAAGCGTACTGACGAAACCATCCCTTGCACTGTTAACCTTAACATTTGCGGCATCGAATAGAAAAGGATCTGCTGCGGATACATAATTCTCCTCTTTGCTGCGGTCTGCAACCTTAACAGGAGCGGTATATAATAACCTTGTCGAACTAGTCACAGGATTACTTCCGTCAGTAGTGTAATAGATATCTGCATCCCCGTCACAGGTTAATTCAAGAGTAAATTCTTCATCATATACTCCGCTTTCTTCCGATAATACTACTGATAATTTTGATTTTTCTGCTATTTCTGTTACCTCATCGTCCTTTGACGCACCTTTCGCATTATCAGATGCTGTCTCCTCTCCCTTTGCCGAATTAGGATCTGCTGTTCCCGTATTCACAGGCCCTGTTTCCTGTTCCTCCGCCGCTTTAAGACCTGCTGTTCCCGAATTTTCATCCGTTGTCTTCTGTCCTTTCATATTATCGTTAATATTATTGCATCCGCTTAACCCTATACTTGCAGCGATACAGCTGATGAGTACCAGTGCTGATAGTTTTCCCAGATATTTTTTCATACCTTTATCTCCCTCCACATCATATTTCTTCATAAATATAACTTTGTTCCCATAATAATGTGGTTAGTATACAGGAATCCGCTTATAGGGAAAACCTGCATTTCTAGCGATATAACATGTAAAAATTTATCTTTCACATTCATTTCACAAAAATAATTGCAAAATGCAGGCAGGTAAGCTACAATGTATTCGATTGTAAGTAAGTATGAAAGAGGGAATTTTTATGACATATAAGACATCGGGAGTTTGCAGCAGGGAGATCGATTTTGAGATAGATGAGGCGACCGGCAAGGTTACCGCACTTCATTTTGACGGTGGATGCAATGGCAATCTTGGCGGTATTTCCCGCCTTGTGGTGGGAATGACCGTCGATGAGATCATTCAGAAGCTGGAGGGCATTCCCTGCGGCTTTCGGACAACCTCATGTCCGGACCAATTGGCAACAGCCCTGAAACAATGGAGGTCGAAAGGTTGAAGGTTAAGCATAATGGAGGTATCGTATGAAACGCATCGTATTAACCGGAGGCGGTACTGCCGGACATGTAACTCCGTGCATCGCCCTGTTACCAGAGCTAAAAAAGGCAGGTTTTGAGATACAGTATATCGGATCCTATAACGGAATTGAACGAAAGCTGATTGAAGAATACCAGATACCATATCACGGCATATCCTCAGGAAAATTAAGAAGATATTTTGACCCTAAGAATTTCTCGGATCCTTTTAAGGTAATCAAGGGATATCTGGAGGCTAAGAAGCTGCTGCGGCAGATCAAACCGGATATCGTATTCTCGAAAGGCGGTTTCGTAACCGTCCCAGTGGTATTGGCAGCAAAGAAGCATCATATACCGGTTATCATCCATGAATCCGATATGACGCCCGGCTTAGCCAATAAGCTGGCGCTTCCATCAGCGACCAGGGTCTGTGCGAATTTTCCGGAGACTGTGAAATACCTTCCTGAGAATAAGGCCGTACTTACCGGGACCCCAATCCGTAAGGAGCTTTTCTCCGGTAATAAGATCAAGGGCTTGGATTTCTGCGGTTTTACTGCCAATAAACCTGTAATCCTGATCATCGGGGGAAGCACCGGATCACGCAAGATTAATGAAATTGTTCGCGGCATGCTTCCGACCTTGCTTCGGGAGTATCAGGTTATTCATCTCTGTGGTAAAGATAACCTGGATGATCGTCTGTCAGATACAGCTGGATACGTACAGTATGAATATATCAAGGAAGAGCTGAGTGATCTGTTTGCAGCAGCTGACCTGGTGATTTCCAGAGCAGGAGCCAACGCCATCTGTGAGATACTTGCTCTCCGCAAGCCGAATATCCTGATTCCCCTCCCTGCTGCCTCCAGCAGAGGAGATCAGATTCTGAATGCAGAATCCTTTGAGCGTCAGGGTTATTCCTACCTGCTCAAAGAAGAAGATTTAAGCTTATCCACCCTTCTTCAGGCAGTGAAAAACGTGATGGAGACAAAGCAGAATTATATAGACGCCATGAATCAAAGTGCATTAAATAATTCCATTGAGACAATTGTAAAACTAATCCGAGAAACCATACAGTGATAGCCTCCGGTACGTCTTCTATGTATATGTAATGTCATCTGCTTCAATTGCGTCTTCGGCGTACATATGCATCACTGTCCGGATATTTTAAGTATGTTACACTAATATTGAGTAAAGCAAGATAAAATTCCGAGGTTTACAAAGTATACATTCCGAGGTTTATGTGTATCCAACAGATGCCAGCCATATCATCTCCACTGATGATATAAGTGCAACCCAGCCATCTTTCCTTTGGAAGGATAATCTCTGCGGTTGCACTTTATTGTATACGCTCCGTCTATAATTTTGCTCTCAGTGCGGCTGCCAGGGCAGTCATCTCCCCTTCGGTGTATTTTACCGGAATCCAGGGAATCTTCACGGAATCATTTTCATATCTCGGTATTAAATGCATGTGGTAATGAGATACGGTCTGTCCGGCCGCTTCCCCATTATTCTGGAGCAGGTTGATCCCGTCACAGCCCAGCTCCGCCTTTAAAGCGACAGCCAGCTTACGGGCTGTGACAAGTCCCTTTGCAGCAGACGCATCATCCAGCTCCAGCAGATTCACACAGTGTCTCTTGGACAGGATCACCATATGCCCCTTCGCTGCCGGTGCGATATCCATAATGGCTTTAAAATCCTCATCCTCATACACCGTAGCCGAAGGCAGCTCTCCGGCGATTATTTTACAGAAGATACAATTATTATCCATATAAACCTCCATTCTTACTAAAACCTGTGAATTTAAGTGACATTATAAGCTTGCCGTGTAAGAACCGTGATTTTTACACTTTATCTCTCTCATATACCGGCCTCTATATAATCAGATGCCGGAATTACATTGTCGATAGTTGGTACATTCTTATTATTGTAAAATTTTCCATAATTTGATATTATACTTTTTGTAGCAGCTAAATCCATGGTAACAGGTTAAAACTCGGGAGACCGGTAATCTGTATACCGTGCATATTAGAATTTAGGGAGGCACCATCATGTATTCAACCTTCAATAACGATACTCTTGCCTGTATGATTAAAGACACCCCGGAGCTTGAAGCCGTTATCAATACAATTCTGACTGATCATAAAAAAGCCACTTCCATGCTGGTCCATGAATTACGCAACCCCTTATCCCTATTAAAGGGTACCATACAGTATATAGAAACAAAGCATCCGGAAGCCAGAGAATATAAATACTGGGATCAGATACAGGAGCTGCTTCATGATATGGAGCTGATTATGGCGGATGCTTCCTTGTTGAACACCTATAATCACATGAACAAAGAAGAAACCAATCTGATCGGTTTAATCGAGAATCTGATCAATAACTTTATGCCGCAGGCTTTCACCAAGGGAATTGATCTGTCCTATAGGGTATCCCCTGAGACAGCACCGTATTATACCTCTTATTCCTGTGATGCGGTTAAGATGAAGCAGGTATTGACCAATCTGATCAAAAATGCTTTTGAGGCCACTTCTTCCGGCAATTACATACAAATCAGCCTGGGTTATATTCCGAAGCTCAACTCTTCCCCAGCTAAGCTGTCCATTGAAATCAGCAATAACGGACAACCGATCCCTCCGGATATTCTGGAAAGTATCTTTATCCCATTTGTGACTTATAAAAAGGGCGGTACCGGTGTCGGACTTGCTTTGGTAAAGAAAGTAGTCGATATGCATTATGGCAGTATCAGCGTGGAATCCGTCGAAGATCGGACTGCATTTACAATACAGCTTCCGTTATAATATGTTAAACTGGAATACCTGATCGAAGGTTCGAAGCGTCTTAAAATTTCCTTTTGCCGTCAATTCTCCTGACATAAATGCTCCCTGGAAGGTTATCCTTCCCAGCACCAGCTTGTTCATTACGGCACGCGTTGTTCGCGCGATGACATCCGCATCGGGTTTGTCCCCATAATAACACTTAAGACGTTTATTATTGATCTCAACCACAAGAGTCTTTTTATCATCGGATATATTAATCGCATAGGATGCCGCAAAATCATCGATGGGATGGAAATTATCCTTCAGATTCTTAATAAACTCCTGTCCGCCTTCCCCGTCAGAGCTATCCAGCATCTCCTTAAAGAGCTGTGTCAGTTCTTCAATATCTTCCTTCTGCTTCTTCACATAAGTATCATCGGATACATAGACCGAAAGCTGCTCGCTCTCCTGGGGAGTGAGGACGATTGAGCTGCCTTTTAAGAGATTCTGCTTTATGGCTATGGTACTTGTGGGAAGCATCTTGGCCTTCTGGTGTATCTTACGGTAGAAGGCTTCCGCCTTCTTCTCGATAAGAACGGCGTAGTCCGGATTTGTCTCAAATTCTACGTGATCCTCAATGTATGCACTGAGTCCGTTGCAGGGAATTCCCCCGAGCAGCTCCCATGCCTTGATCAGAGTCAGCTCCGCATCCCGTTCCCCGTAGGTTGTTGCCATGACAAGAGGAAACATGTATAATCTGCTTAGCTTGTCCTTATCTGCATAAAGCCAGCAGGCGTCCAGAAACTGCTGCATCAGGCCGCCGATCCCCATCCATTCCACAGTCGTGGCCAGAATTACGCCGTCTGCCTCCTTCAGAGTCTTAGGCAGCATGGAGATCCCATTCTTCTCTTCGTACAGATTATATCTGGTTACGTGGACACGAAGCTCTTCAAGTACTTCCGTAAGCTTACCCATAACATAAAGCGTCGGATCCTCTATCAATCCCCTGCCTCCATAATAGATGTTAATTTTCATGGAATATATTCCTCCTGCTGTTTTTCAATAGGCTTAATAATGCCTGCCAACTATTCTCCCGGATTAACGGGCCGGTATCCGGATCACATTATAACCGGCCATATTATATTAATTTCCTGTATCGATCCGATGTTTTCTATACAAAATAACAGCGAATAAGAATCCCGCAATAAACCCTCCCACATGAGCTGCCTGATCAATCCTTGAATTCGCGGCCCCGTTATAAAGGCTCAGGACAACAAACCACAGCATCTGCCGGGTGCTTATCTCACGAAGACGTCCTCTGTTGATAATGACGATGAACAAAACCGCCCCTACAACTCCGAAGATCGCTCCCGAGGCGCCAATTGATATGGTTGTATTATAGAAGGATATCTCTGCATATTCTTTCCACATATTATAACCGATGGAGGATATCCCTGCAACAATCCCCGACGCAAAATAAACAAAAAGATACCGCAGGCGCCCGATAATCCGCTCCAGATTCCCGCCTACAAACAGGAGGACCAGCATATTATTCACCAGATGGCTCCAGTCTCCATGCATAAAAATCGATGTGAGGATACGGTAATACTCCTTCTCATCCATCACATAGTACCAGGATAAGGCACCCTTTGCAAGCATGGCATCCGGTCCGCCGAAAAGCGAAGTATAATGTGATACCAGATACGCAACGATATTAACTGCAATAATCCCCATGGTGACCGGTGTCAGCAGATACCGGTAGGTAGCTCTGAGTGAAGGCTGTACAGGCTGCCGGTAACTGTCCTGACTGCCATATTCCCGATTCTGTAAAAGCTGTTCCTCCGTCAGAAGCTGCTCCAGCAGCCTCTGAATATCTGCATATTCCGTATTGTGCATCTCATATATCATAAGGCGGTTGGCCCTTACATCCACAATCCAGTGACTGTCCTCCTTCCTCTCGGTTGCAAGACGTCTCACGCCCTCAGGATTCGCCGTTATAATCAGGCTCAGCAGTTTCACATTATGTGGATATGACCCTTTAAAATTTGCCTTTATCTGCTCCAGTATATGTTCATACTGTTCTGCCGATAGTTCATTCCCCTGAAGCGCTCTTATGACGGATATGACCTGATACTCGTTATCCAGAGTGCGGTGGAACAGGTAGATGCCCTCTGTATTGGAATTGAGTCTTTGATATCCGGTATTCAGTAAACTGATATTTAATCTGTCTTCCAGCATTATTTATTATCCTTCTTTATTCTTCCCATGCAAAGGAACGCCTGACCGCCTTCTTCCAGCCCACAATCAGCTGTTCTCTCTTATTCTCTTCCATACCCGGCTGAAAGGTCTCTGCAAGTGCCCAGTTATCACGAATCTCCTCCTGATCCTTCCAGAAGCCGACTGCAAGGCCTGCCAGATAAGCCGCCCCAAGTGCGGTAGTCTCAACACATCTGGGTTTATACACCGGTGTATTCAGAATATCTGCCTGGAATTGCATCAGGAAACGGTTCGAACAGGCACCCCCATCCACTTTAAGCGATGGCAGGCGTATACCCGTATCCTCTTCCATTGCCTTCAAAACTTCATAGGTCTGATATGCGATGGATTCCAAAGTGGCTCTGATAATATGATCCCTGTTACATCCCCGGGTAATACCTACGATGGTGCCGCGTGCATATTGATCCCAGTAAGGAGCGCCAAGACCGGTAAAAGCCGGTACCACATAGACTCCGTTCGTATCCTCTACCTGCCTGGCGTACTTCTCGCTCTCTGCTGCCGTACGGATCAACTGAAGCTCATCCCTGAGCCACTGAATAGCCGCACCCGCCACGAACACACTACCTTCCAGAGCATAATGAACCTCTGTACCTGTACTTGCCGCAATCGTAGTAAGCAGCCCGTGCCTGGAGGAGATTGCTTCCTTCCCGGTATTCATCAGCAGGAAGCAGCCGGTGCCGTACGTATTCTTAACCTCGCCCTTTGTAAAACAGCACTGTCCGAATAATGCTGCCTGCTGATCCCCTGCGGCTCCGGCGATCGGCAGCTCTTCACCGAACAGACTCCGGTCGGAATATCCGTAGATACTGCTGGAGGGCATCACCCTCGGCAGCATCTGTACCGGGATATCAAGCTCGGTCAGCAGCTTCTCATCCCAGGCAAGCTTCCTGATATCAAACAGCATGGTTCGGGAAGCATTGGAATAATCCGTAACAAAGGTCCTGCCCTTGGTGAGATTCCAGATAATCCACGTATCCACAGTACCGAACAGCAGCTCTCCGGCTTCCGCCGCCTCTCTTGCACCCGGTACATTATCCAGAATCCATTTGACCTTGGTTCCTGAGAAATAAGCATCCGGCACGAGTCCTGTTGCAGCTTTAATATAATCCTCCAGCCCTCTGGCTTTCAGATCGTCGATCATCTCCGAAGTTCTCCGGCATTGCCATACAATAGCATTATATACCGGATGTCCTGTCTTCTTATTCCATACGATGGTAGTTTCCCTTTGATTGGTAATGCCGATAGCGGCTATCTCTTCTGCGCCGACACCAATCTTTGCCATAGCCTCGGAAGCAACGGAAACCAACGTTGACCAGATCTCCATGGGATCATGCTCCACCCAGCCAGGCTTTGGATAGATTTGTGTGAATTCCTTCTGGGCAATCCCTTTCATCTTCCCCTGATTGTCAAATATGATGCATCTTGAACTGGTGGTCCCTTGATCAAGAGCCATAATATATTGTTTCATATACAGGTCCTCTTTCCATACAAAAGATAATTAAGCTGATATTTCCGGCATATGTATTACTTTAATATCACCTTCTGATTTATTACCCCACCAGCGCCGTTACTATGATAAAGATCGCTTCCAATGCAAGGAGTACGTCGACAAATAATAATATCCCCAGGAAGAATTTCACACTGAACTTATCACTCTGATTTAGCTTAAGCTTCATGATCATATTGTAGACCAGCACGCCGGAAAATAATAAAAGTGCGATGCCTCTAATAATTGGATTATTAATAAGACAAGCTGTCACCAGCAATAGAACAAGAATAATTGCATACAAATAATCGAAACGCCTTTTCAAACGGATACCTCCAATAACATCATTAAGTAGTCTATTACCTTTATTTTACCCTCTCGTTCCAATATTTACAAGGATTTTGTTATGAGGTAGTATCTCTGAGGCGGGATCTCTGTATTCATATTCAAAGAACAAAAAAACAACCTCTACTTGCCTGCTCTTGCCAGTTCATAGAGGTTATCATTGCTATATGGAATATTCCTTATATAATTTCTTACGAAGCTCAGGATATTGTATGGCTTGCTGCAGGTCCTCCAACCTGTTATCCTGCAATAAATGTTCGGCAAGCTTGGCAAATCGTTCCTCTCCTGCTTTAAAACCCTGATTTCTTTGATAGCGCTGCGAACTTATCATATTCCTCCTGGCATCCTCCAGGGCTTCATAATAACGCATCTCATTTTCACTGAGAGCCGCCTTTTTTGTTCTTTCTTCTGCTACCTTGATTGCTTCATCCATTTTAATCAACTCCTCTAATTCCTCTTTTTCCAAGTTACGATCAAAATACTTTAACCAACGGTGCAAGGGATTATGTATATCATACCTCTCATTTTTATAAAACTTCTTAAGCTCAAGAAAATGTATCTCCTGGTCTTCACTCAGCACCTCTTCCGGATGCTGGTCTATCCTGAAATGACTGCTGATGTGATACTCTGTATAAGGTAAATAGTTGAAATTAAGGATGTTGATGGAGATAACCTTACCCAGCCTGCTGTAATCATCACCCTGGCCAATCCCTGATATATATATTCTTCCGTTATAGTATTGGCTTCGGTTGATTATATTGTCTTCATTTAATAATTGTACTTCAATATTGACCTGTGTTCCGTCCGGTAATTTAGCTCTGACGTCCAGCCTGCTGAATTTTCCCTCCGGTGTCTCTTTCGGCAGTTCCAAATTTTCTATGATTTCTACTTCAGTTAATTTTATTTTTAGTACTGCATTCAGGAAGGAGATAAGACAAACCTTACATTCCTCAGTCCCCATATATTGTTTGAACAAATAGTCATTCAGAGGATTCAGCCGTACTTCTCTTCTTTTCAACACATAATTATCGGTTGTTTCTTCTTTTAACAGCATATCCGGCTCCTTTGCTTCATTCACAAAGAAATCCTATTTAAATTATAACAAATACTTATATTTGTTTCAATATAATAACTTAGGACTTGTCAATGAATGATATTATTTACCTGCAGTATC
>JAFADH010000271.1 GCA_023424995.1 Bacillota bacterium
AATATTTCGAGTAACCGTAATTTTGTCATTGGGAGTAATCCTTATCCTATTCATTATTGCCGGTGATTATTACCGGAATAGTGTAAAGGAGTCACAGGCAGTTGTTCCGGCAGCAGAAAGTAAGGTATTACGCATATTGGCTCCTTATGAAACTGTGGCAGACAGCAGGATGCTCCGGGATATAGCCGGCGGGTATTCCAAGGTGGAAGGTAATCCTAAGGTGGAAATCATAACCATATCCAAAAATGATTTCAAAAAAGAAATCTGCATGAATCTGGACCAGGATGAGCTGGCGGATCTAATTATATGCGACAATTCCATAATGCCTGCGCTGATTAATCTTAATGTACTCAGGGATATAAGCGATTATATCTATGAGACCTCCAAAGTACCCCATTATTTTTTGGGCCAGTGGAATAATACCAGAAGCGACGGTAAATATTACGGAATACCGTTTACCTGTGACCCTTATGTGCTGATATGGAATAAGAACTTATTTGAAAAACATAATGTTTCGGTGCCGGAGAACTGGGAGGAGCTGAAGGCAGCCGCCAGAAAGGTCCAGGAGGTCGGTATTAACGGAATCGGAATCGGGGCAAAGCAGCCGGAGGAGGTGACTGCTTTTTTTATACAGCTGCTTTATTCAACCGGGGGGTCCATCCGGGAAATTAACGGTGAGGGAGGGATGAAGGTATTCGAATTACTTAATTACCTGAAGAACAATAAGCTGCTTCCTGTAAAATGCATTAACTGGAACCAGCTTGATTTATCCAATAAGTTTATAGACGGTGAAATTGCAATGATGATTAATAACCTTAGCGCCTTATCCGTTATAAAAGCCGGCAACGTTGATTTTGAGGTTGGAGCCGCGGCAGTTCCGTTTGAAAAGAAGGAAAATTATATGTTCCACGGTAAAAATATAGGTATTTCGGTGACGGCGGACTATGAAGCTTCCATTCAATTTCTTGACTATATCACACAGAAGAGCATCGTAAGACAGATTGCGGAAGCTACGGAAAGCATACCCGTGCAGGTGGACGTGGAATATGATTTTGAGGATGACGGATATACGATCGGCAAGGAGTTTATTCAAAAGCAGAAAGAGCATGGAATAGCCAAGAGCTCACTGAATTCCTGGTTTGATATCTCAGCCGCCATATCGGAGGGGGTATACCGATTGATCAGTGAAAGTGATCCGCCCATCCGGGATATAGCAGATACCATGCAGGATAAAGTGAGGATAGCGATCATAGAGAACTGAGATACCGCATGGAATTATTGATGAAAACAGTCATGGAAAGTGAGATTAATAATTTACTCCTTTATTAAAAATTTGGAATTGTTGGGGAAAGTACCCGGGTGTTACCATGAGAATGTAACATATCAATAATATTTATTAGAGGAGGATATATATGAAAAGGGTAATACGCCGGATACTGGCGTGCGTTGCAGCTTTTACTCTTCTGGCATCCATGCTTGCAGGCTGCGCTAAGCCGGAGGACACCACAACCGGGACGGATACTGCGGATGTGACGGGAAAAGCCGGGGATGAACCGGGGAGCGGAGCAGAGAATGAGCCGTCGGGAGAGATGACGCAGGTAGGAACTCCGAGAAAAGAAACACTTATCGTTGAATGCCAGTCGCCTACCGACACGCCGGGACAGTTCAATACCTACATGCAGGGAACTACGGCGGGCTTTGGCATCCATCAGCTTATGTCGGCGATGATGTGGGAGATCGATACCATAAAAGGTGAGCAGTTCGGCGAAGTTGCGGAAGGCATGCCCGTATCCAATGCTGATTTCACCGAGCACACCATTAAGATCCGTCAGGGGATCAAGTGGTCGGACGGTGAGGAGCTGAACGCAGATGATGTTGTATTTACGATTAACATGATAATGGCCAACTCCGGTATCAATCAGAGTGCATATTACAATCAGGTATTCCAGTCCGTTGAGAAGGCGGACGACTATACCGTTAAGATCGTTACAAAGGAATCCTTCCCCCGTCTGGCACAGAGATTTGGCGTTACCATCTGGGGCAATGATTTAAGAATTGTTCCCGAGCATGTCTACTCGGAGCAGGCGGATGTTACACAGTTTAAGGATTCTGATCCTGTCGTTGCCGGTCCGTATACGGTGAAGGCCTATGACGAATTAGGAAAATGGATTCTGTATGAGCGCCGTGAAGACTGGCAGTCCAGCACCGTTGGCGTTGTAACAGGAAAAGAGCCCATAGCAAAATACGTATGGTTCAGGAATCTTGGGGATGATACTACCCGTCAGATGAGCCTGATCAATAATGAGGTTGATATCCTCTGCGAGGTCACGCCGGAGATGCTGGAGGTAATGACGGAACAGAACCCGAATATCGCTTGCTGGTACAAGGATTTTCCTTATGCTACGAGTGATGATCCCTGCTCCAAGGGCTTAGCCTTCTCCATGGGCAAGGGAGCTCCCTATGACAACAAGGATTTTCGCTGGGGTATTGCACTGGCCATGAATTTTGACGAGATATCGCAGAACATATTCGACGGGGTAGGCCGTTCGTCACCGTTCCCCATCCTTACCAACACAAGTGCCGCTCAGGAGCTGTACGTAAAGCCCATCCTTTCCTGGCTGGAAGCCTTCGAGCTTGACCTGGGCGACGGTACTGCGGTGAAGCCCTTCGATGACGGTTATGCAGAGAGAATTGCAGGTGTTCTCAGAAGCAAGGGCTATGATATCCCCACAGATCATGAGGTTCTTATTGATATGTTCGGTGTGGGCTGCTGGAAATACGATCCTCAGGCAGCAGAGAAGCTGTTTATAAAAGCAGGTCTTGAGAAAAAGGATGGCGAATGGTATTTCAACGGCCAGCCGTTCACCTTTAACATGACGTATTTAGCGGATACGGAAGCCCAGGCAGGCCGGGGCACTCAGGCGGCTTATGACCAGCTGACCAAGTTCGGCTTCAAGATCAATCTTGTCAGCGAATCCAGTGCGACCTGGAGCACCAATGATGTTACCGGACAGTTTGATATCGCAGGCTACTGGCCTACCGGTTTCATTATCAAGGATATCTATTCGCAGATCAGCGGCTGGGATGCCGATTTGATCCTTCCTTTGGGAGAGAGGGGTTCAGGACAGGGTACCCGCTGGAATAATGCCCAGGCTACCGATATCATTCACGAGCTGGCAAAGATTTCTCCGGATGATCCCAGATCATATGAACTGGGCCTGGAATTTTTCAAGGTGGCGATAGAAGAGCTTCCTTTTATTGGGTTCCATTCAGGCGTCAAGTTCGTTCCGACGAACAGCACCTATTGGAATAACTACCCCAGCGCCGACAATCCCTATAACGGTCCCTGGTGGTGGTGGAGCTGCTTTAAATATATCACAACGGAGATTTCACCGGTACAGTAGAATGACAAAGTCACACAGTATCTAAATAAGGCATGGGCATTAGTATGAAAAAAGTCAATTCCAAGCCTTGTATAGCGGACTTAAAGCATCTTCCCGCAGATACTCTGTGCAATGGGAGCCGGTAAGAATGTAATATAGTGTTTATTACTGCCTGGTGGCATTCACCGGGCAGTAACAGTATTAAGGAATATTATCATGAATTTACATAAAAGAGGAGTGGAGCCGTTGAAGTTTCGCAAGTATTTCGGTCTGAGGTTTTTAACCTATTTATTGACTGTGTGGATTGGTATTACCTTTATATTTTTTATACCCCGAATGTTCCCTTCCGATCCTGTGGAGAATATGATCGGACAGATGCAGTCCCGTTCCGGTCAGATGGATCCGGTGCAAATGGAGGCGCTTCGTTCACAGCTCAGGGTACAGTTCGGTCTGGAGGGCTCCCTGCCCCGGCAATACGGCGATTTCCTGTGGAAAGGCTTATTGCACTTTGATTTCGGCCCTTCCCTGATGAGCTATCCCACTCCCGTAGGTGAGATAATCGGCATGTATCTGCCGTATACGCTTTTTCTTTCACTGACGACTACCGTCCTTGCCTGGATCATAGGGAACATCATAGGACTGCTTGCAGGGTTCAGAAAAAATAAGCTCTCCTCCAGGATTCTGGAGGGGATAGCCATATGCATATATCCTGTTCCGTATTTTATTATAGCCCTGGTGCTGCTGATTGTATTTGCCTTTGTTTTAAGATGGTTTCCTATTCAGACTACGATAAATACACAGGGAAGCTTTGGGGTCTGGTTCGCTTCGCTCCTTAAGGCATCGGTTCTTCCGGCTCTGTCCATGCTGCTGGTAGGCACAGGCTGGTGGATCATATCCATGAAATCCCTTGCAGCCGCCACTTCAGAGGAGGATTTTGTCCTCTTCGCCCGTTACAGGGGACTTTCAGAGAGCAGGATCGGAAAAGGCTATGTATTCAGAAATTCGATTCTGACGCAGATTACAGCCCTGGCAATGAGCCTTGGAGGCGTATTCGGGGGCTCTATCATGACGGAGATCGTATTCGGCTATCCGGGGGTCGGTACTCTGGTACAAAAGGCTATATTGATGTCCGACTATAATATGATACTGGGATGTATCACAATTTCTATCGTGGCAATATCGACGGCAACCTTGATCGTGGATCTGATCTATCCGTTTATCGACCCGCGAATTCGGTACAATTGAGATCAGGAGGGAAATTGTGAAGAGATTTTGGAAAAATGCAAATTTCAGATTAAAAGCAGGATTAATAATTACGGCGTTTTTTGCTGTTATTGGTTTTGTCGTATACTTTTTACCGCATATCAATCCGTTTACATTTAATTCCTATCCGGGTAAGCTGACACCTTCTTCCCAGCACTGGCTGGGGACTACGAGCATGGGGCAGGATGTTTTGTGGCTGCTGATCGAGGCCATACATAATTCACTTCTGATCGGCCTGATCGTGGCTACGATCGGTACCGTTGTAGGTGTGTTTGTAGGGCTTCTGGCAGGCTTTTCCGGCGGGTGGCTTGACCGGGTGCTTACCGTTGTAACGGATACGTTTATTATCATACCTTCCCTTCCGATCCTTATATTGATGACCTCGTTTATGAAAGGAACTTCCACGGTTTTTATAATGGCGCTGGTGCTTGCCATGTTCGCCTGGGCCTGGCCCAGCCGTCAGATCCGCTCCATGGCCCTCTCCATGCGTGAGCGGGATTTTATCCATACGGCATGGTTCTCAGGAGAAGGCACCGTTCAGGTTGTCGTAACGGAGATTCTTCCGTATGCTCTTACATGGTCGCTCTCCAACTTTATGAATGCAACTCTCGTTGCCATAGCTTCTGAATCGAGCCTTGCTGTTCTGGGCCTGTCACCAGGCAATCTTATCTCCCTGGGGAATATGATCCAGTGGGCAAGGGACCGTAACGCCATTTTTGCGAAGCAGTGGTTCTGGATCGGCTCGCCCATCATAGCGACGGCGGTATTGTTCATCGGGCTGTTCCTGCTGATCACAGGCTATAATGATTATTTATCAATGAAGAGAGGAAGGTAGGAGATGATAAAGATAGAACATTTATCCACCTCGTATTCCACAATAAACGGACCGGTCCATGTGATCAATGATGTGGATTTTGAAATATTTGATAATGAAATCTTCGGAATAGCCGGTGAATCAGGCTGCGGCAAGACGACTTTATTAAAAGCCCTGTATGATATTATTGAATTTCCTCTGGTGATAGACTCCGGTAAGCTGACACTCAGCGGCCAGAAGAACGGGAAAGCTTTTTCCTACGAAACGGGCCGGATCAGAAAGACCTGGTGGGATAATATTTCTTATGTGCCTCAGGCAGCCCAGAGTGTATTAAATCCCATCGTTCCGTTAAAGAACCAGTTCCTGGATTCCATTCCGAAGGCGGACAAAAAGAACGAAACGAAGGAACAGACTTTAAAAAGGATTGCAGACTATCTGGAAGAGCTCAGCCTTTCTCCTGATTTGCTTAAGGCTTATCCCTTCCAGCTTTCCGGGGGAATGAGGCAGCGTGTTATCATTGCATTGGCTACGTTTATGTCGCCTAATGCAGTCCTGGCGGATGAACCTACGACTGCTCTTGACGTTGTGGTCCAGCGGGGGATCCTTATGCTGCTCATGCGTCTTCAGAAGCAGTTAAAAAACACCATGGTGATAGTAAGCCATGATATGGGCGTACATTACCAGATCACGGACCGTATGGGGATTATGTACTCAGGAAGTATGGTTGAGCTGGGAAGAACGGAAGATATTTTCGAAAAACCCATCCATCCGTATACGAGGATGCTGGTAGGCGCGCTCCCCCGGGTTGGTGACAAGAGCCGGAAGACAGGCATACCGGGAAGACCTCCCGCACTTACGAACCCGCCTCCCGGCTGCAGGTTTGCGCCCCGCTGTCCCAGGGCGGCAGAGGAATGCAGGGAATCGGTGCCGAAGTTTCGCGAAGTGGAACCGGGACGTTTTGCAGCCTGTCATTTGCTGCACAGGGAGGAAATATAAGATGTCTGAAAAACTGCTTGAAATAAAGAATGTCAGCAAAGTATTCCAGATCGGCGGAATGCTCAGCAAAAGGAAGCTGGTGGCTGTGGATGATATCAGTATGGATATCGCTTCCGGCAAGCCGGTTATATTATCGGTGGTAGGTGAGTCAGGCTGCGGCAAGTCTACCTTATGTAAGATGATACTGCGTCTGCATGACACCGATCAGGGCGATATTGTGCTTTCCGGCAGATCCTACAAGGATCGTAAGGGGTACGATCCCTTTAAGTTCAGGCTGGACGTGCAGCCCATATTCCAGAATCCCTATGAAGCGTTTTCAATGCGTAAAACAGTGGATACTTACCTGTTTAATACCGCACTCCGGTTGAAAATAGCGAAAAATTATAAAGAAGCGGAAAAGCTGGTGGATGATACATTAAAAAGCGTAGGTATGTCACTGGAAGTGGTAAAGGGCAAATACCCCGCCCAGTTTTCAGGCGGCGAGCTGCAGAGGGTGTCCATAGCCAGGGCGCTTATTACAAGGCCTAAGCTTATCATAGCCGACGAGCCTGTTGCTGCCATCGATGCGTCTATGAAAATGAATATCGTAAATCTGTTTAAAGAGCTGAAGGATAAATACGACGTTTCTTTTATCTATGTTACCCATGACCTTTCAACGGCTTACTACATATCGGATTATATGGCAACGTTATACCGGGGCTGCCTGATCGAATACGGACAGGCAAAAGAGATCATGGACCGTCCGGCGCATCCGTATACGGAGCTTTTGATGAATGCGGTGCCGAGGATAGGAGAAAAGTGGAATCAGGAATTGGTAATGCCGGACACGGAGGATAAGGAGTATGCCATTGCCTACTGCAAATTTGCGCCCCGCTGTCCTTATGCTGATGAAGACTGCAGGAAATCAAGACCGGAGATGAAGGAACTGGCCGGCGGGCGGAAAGTGCTGTGCTTCCATCCGTTATATGGAAATTAATAAACCTCCGTTATTTATCCGGAAAAGTAGGGTATTAGTGTGAATTATAAAAGATATAATCCGTACGTTGAATTTAAGCCTGCAAGCAAGGAGCAGGGATGGATGTTCATGTGAAAAATCAAGATTTTTCACAAAGTAAATTACTTAAACTGCATTTTGTGAATATTGTGCCGACGCCCCATTCGTGGTGCGCCCGCAGAATGGAGATCACTATGAAAAAGTCATTGGGTTTGTTACTGGTAACTGTAATGATTTTATCATTAACAGCATGCGGAAAAACCAAGGATACAGCTGATACAGATACAGGCACAAATGACGCGCAGATAAAAGGAAGCACCACGGAAGCTGCAGCTGAAGAATTTGGAGACACCGGAGAAGATGCAGGAGAAGCAGAAAAAAGCGTCATCACCGTGGCCTTCCGGGATGACGGCCGGGGGGAAGACAGTACGCTGTGGAAATGGCTGCAAGCTGCTTATGATACCTTCGACAAAAAAGACAGCTGTGAATTAAACATTGCACCCATCACAGCTTCCGAAGGCGATTATTTTGCTAAAATCGCTCTTTCTCTGCAGTCGGAAAAGACAGCACCTGATTTAGTGGCTGAGGATACGTTCCAGCTTGCAACGGATGTTGAAGCGGGATATCTTACCGCACTTGATGATTATCTGGCTGATTATGCGGACTGGACGAACGGCTCATATTATGACTCATTAAAAGAAGGTGTTACCGCAGCGGATAATAAGGTGTACGGTGTACCCTACAATACGGACTCCCGCGGCTTGTGGTATAACAAGGAAATCTTCAGACAGGCCGGCTTGCCGGAAGTTTGGGAACCGAAAACCTGGAACGACATCCTTTTTGCCTGCCAGGCCGTTAAGGAGAAGGTTCCGGATGTGGTACCGTTCTGGTGCAACTCCGCCGTTGCAACCGGTGAAGCAACCTCCATGCAGACCTATGAAATGCTCCTTTACGGAACCGGCGAAAGATTGATGGATGAAGCTGGCGGCAAATGGATCATATCCAGCCAGGGTATTTTAGATTCCCTGACCTTCTTAGACAATATATATAAGAATAATTTCGGACCGCCGTTATCCAAGGTATTAAACGGTCAGGCCAGCAACATATCTGCCAGGGAATATCTCCCCCAGGGCAAGCTTGCCATATCCCTTGACGGCAGCTGGATCGCCGGCAACTACCTGGAAACAGGAGCATCCCCCTGGCCGGAATACAGTAAGGTCTTAGGGTTTGCACCCATGCCCACCCAGCATGGTGACGGTACCGGCATCATTACACTGGCCGGCGGCTGGGCATGGTCAATTCCGTCCAAATCCGACAACAAGGATATCACCATGGAATTTATCAAGCACTTAATGGAACCGTCCGTATACGTGGATGCTATTGTTGCTATGGGCAGTATCGGAACAAGGACGGACCTGGCGTATAATGAAAAGTATTCCTCCATGCCCTTCATCCGGACGGCGACCGAATACTTAAAAAGCGCGTCATTCAGGCCGAAGGACAGCAAATATTCAGCGGTTTCCGCCCATATCCAGACCATGGTCGAAGCTGTTGTATCCGGTACCGGCCCGGCGGACGCTATGGCCACTTACGGTGTGGATGTGACCCGTACCGTTGGTGAAGATAAGGTGATTAGCAAATAGAATGAGTAATAGCATAAGTAATAGCATAAAACAAGGAGATTAAGACACGCCGGTACAAGGGTGTGAACTTAATCTCTTTTTAATATATTAAGAATATTCTTACTAAAGTTTGCATGACAGATGGAAATTAATTTTCCGTCATATGAATACCGACAGGAAGGAATTTAGGACAGGTCACCTGCTTAACCTTTATAATTCGCAGTTTCCTCATCGATACTTGGTTTTATGATGGGAATGCGCCGGTGAATCAGTGTATCTCATCTGTAATGCCTGGCCTGGTCATGGCGATTACCGTAATCTCATCAGGGATTATCAGTGTATCTCATCTGCAATGCCTCGCCTGATCATGGCGATTACCGTAATCTCATTAGGAATTATCAGCATATCTCATCTGTTATGTCCCATCCCTTGATTAAGAAGTATATAAGTAATTAATTCATTATCCGGGGTCTTAAAACCTGGGTTTATACCCCATCAAGTAGCATCATACACTTCCTGGAAAAAACCCACGTAAGAGATGGGTTCCTTCCCAGCATACAGGTGGGAGGTATCCCCCAGTGCCTGAACACGGAAGCAGACCTCTCCTTTTATGCGCTCTTCGGTGCATACCGTAGTAACGGAGGTGGGTGCCACGAAAAAACCCTGCCAAAACACGGAGGGGGATATTCCTAACAGGTGGGACAGTAATGCAAGCTGCACACCCAGGTGGCAGAAGATAACGATGGTATCCGTATTGCCCTGTTCCGTTCCGTAATAATTGCCTTGCCGGTAATATCCGTAGCTTCCCAGCAGTTCATCAAAGTTCTTTACGATATTATAATAGACGGCTTCTACATCACCGGTCTGCATGATCGGATCGTGAAGCCACTCATCTTTATCATACAGCATGGGATGGGTCGTCCATTGGCCGGGCATCAGATCCCAGGGGATGCGGGGCGAATTGGTATTCTCATCAATTATGTATCCGGGAAATTCCCTGAGCCAGTCATAGACGACAGCTTCCCTTCCGAGCCGGTCCAGCGTTACCTTGGCTGTTGCACGCGCCCTGCCCAGAGTGGAGCAGTAGAAGTCCCGGACCTTAAGCCCTGTCAGGCGGTCTGCCAGCAATTCTGCCTCCCGGAAGCCTTTCTCTGTCAGGTAATCATTCGCATAATCAGGGTCGCCATGTCTGACGAATAATATCTTCATCTGTCATTCTCCTTTTCTGTTAGCCGTTAATAGTGTGGTGTATAAGTATCGTAACTTAATAAAAGGAATAAAGCAAGGGGCATGCTTAATTAAGCTCTATAATAATATTACAGGAACAGGAAGAAGGAGAGAAGCAGCTTATTTTCCCGGACGGATGGACCGGACTTACTGTGCTGACTGGGACTTTATGCCCAGAAGCGCATAAACGTGAAAAACCTCTGTTTTTTATCACATTTTTGTGATAAGATAAATATGATGATTTTAGCCAGAGGTGTATAGCTTGGATAATATAAAGGAAGAGAAAACTGCTGCCGGCAACAGGAGTATTGACCATAGAAGAAAACGCATCAACCGGATGAAAGCGGTAATTATTATGATAGCGGTCATATTCTTATTATTGCCGACTGTCTTATGCATACTGCTTGGATTGCAGGTCCGCCAGCTGCAGCTGCAGATGAAGGACCTGATGGAGTTACATAGTGATATGGGAGTCTCCTCTGAGGAATATGAGGGTAATTATGCATATGCGGCAGAGCTTCCCGGGAATATTACCGAAACAGGGGCCAGAGAAAGTAATCTTGACCCGGTGCAGATTAATCTCCAGGATGAGGAAGCTGCTCCGGTTTCAGAATCAGGCCCTGATGTTGACCCGGCCAGGGAGACGGAGGCTGTTTCGAAGGATGAGCCGGATAATAAGGAGGACACTTTAACTGCTTCTCAGGAAAATAAGGAGACCGGTGCGGATACGGGAGCCGTAAGCCAGGGGATATATTCAGATAAGAAGGTTTACCTGACCTTTGATGACGGCCCGAGCATCAATACGGATTATATCCTGGACATTCTGGCCGAATATAAGGTGAAGGCAACCTTTTTTGTGGTCGGCAGGACGGATACCCATTCTCTTGAGATGTATAAAAGAATTGTGGAGGAAGGGCATACCCTGGGGATGCATTCCTATTCCCACAAATATGATAAAATATATAATTCCGTAGAAGATTTTGATAAGGACTTTACAAGACTATGGAAATTGTTATATGATACTACTGGATATACACCCTCTATTTACCGCTTTCCCGGCGGAAGTGACAATCTTGTTAATAAACACGGTATGGATGATTTTATACGCTATCTTAAGGAAAAATCCTTCGTGTATTTTGACTGGAATGTGGTTAGCGGAGATGCGACAGGTGTTGATTATACGAAGGAGCAGCTGATTGACAATGTTCTCGGCGGCGTCATCAGAAAGAACAGTTCCATTGTTCTGATGCACGATTCCAAGTCCAAGAAGCTAACGGTAGATTCGCTTCCCGGATTATTGCAGACATTAACTGAAGGCGGAGCACAGATCCTTCCCCTGGATTCTGAGGTTACGCCGATTCAGATGAAAAAAGCCGATTCCGTGAAATAAACCAATACATAGGGAGGTATTTGCAGATGGGATTTTTTAAAGACTTTAAGGAGGATTTATCACAGGCGGTGAATGAATTATTACCCGATCATGATACGGCCGATGAGGATAAGGAATCCGAGGAACAGATGGTAAATACCCTTGATTCGGAAGGCACTTCGGAGGATGGGGCAACCGATACCGAAATGATGAAAGAATGGCTGGAGGATGAAAGCGCCGTATCGGCTATCATAGAGAATGAACCGGAACTGGTATTGCTTGATGAGGTCGAAATAATCCAGGAGAGCAGTGAGGATAATCAAGTTCCGGATAATCAAATAGAAGATAAGCAAGAGGAAGGCTATTTCGGATACGATGATTTAGCGGCTGATAATTTAGAAGATGTTATTTCTCAGAATGAGAATTTAAAAAATGATTTTAAGGAAGAAGAGGGAGAAGATATGGAAGATAATGTTGATTTAGAGTTATTGGATGTATTGAATGCAGAAGCGGAAGAAGAGAAAACGGAAGAAATAGCAGCTTCAAAGCTGAAAACCGCCTCAGTTGCCAATGAAGATGAGGTGACCGTTATTTCCAAGGGAACTACCATCAACGGAAGTATTTCCTCCGACGGATCACTGGATATTATGGGAACCGTGAACGGTGATATTGAATGCCTGGGCAAGCTGTCCATTACCGGCAAGGTGGTAGGCGGCACTTCGGCGTCCGAGGTCTATGTCAACACGGAGCGTATGGAGGGCAGCATCGCCAGCGAAGGCAGTGTAAAGATTGGTCTTGGCACCGTAGTTGTGGGTGATATCGTAGGAACCTCCAGTGTGATTGCAGGCGCGGTCAAGGGTGAGATCGACATTAACGGACCGATCGTGATCGATTCCACTGCTATCATCAAAGGCAATATTAAAGCAAAATCCGTTCAGATCAACAACGGAGCCGTAATTGAGGGCTTCTGTTCCTTAAGCTACTCCGCAGTGGATGTAGACAATATATTTGAATAATAATAAATATGCCTGATTGGGAGCATGAGCTTATCGCAGGATAAGAATGCCGGAATATAAGGACGTGTTGTAAAGCTAGCTTTATTTGTTAGGTTGCAATGCGTCCTTTGCACAGTACTTGTTAT
>JAFADH010000301.1 GCA_023424995.1 Bacillota bacterium
CAATAGTCGCCTCCAAAGCCGTTTATTTTATTATACGGTAAAAATTCCAGCCACTCACTGAGTATATTTCTTGAAGCAACCGGCGACACAATATGCGCCCAGCACATATCGATATAAACATTCTTAAACATCTTGCACATGACTCCCAGCTCGCTTTGATACGGATAGCCGATATGGAAGATATCAAATTTCATATCAGGATAATCCATAAAGATGCGGTTCAGCAAGCCCGGGTGGCTGTTGGACAGGAGATTGCCATGCCCCTCCTGTATTCCGGTGTGTATCTGCATGACCATACCCCGCTCCTGCGCCAGGCTGATGATGTAATTGAACATATAGTTTGAAAAATCAATATCACATTCAATGCGGTCCGATGCGCTGCCGGTTTTTCTATTGTTTATGAGCTTATTAAAGCCTTTTTCAGCAATATGCTTTTCTGTTCTTGTAAAGTCTAATGATCGTGAATAGGCGAGTGCGCACTTAAGTATTCTGCTGGACTTCAAGAAATTGTCAATCCGTTTTTCACAGGCACTAAGATAATCCTCCAGTGTACTGATGCTGATGCCTGCTTCCTTTTCCAGATCAATAATGTCCTGACAACCGGATGGGTAAATCATTGCATGTACATAATTCGCCATAATAAAATAATCCTTGTCGCATTCTCTTTCACCAAAGCGGTCAAGTATGGCAACCTTGATTTTGGATTTTTCCTTTATTATTTTATGATAATGCTGTTGGTTAAAGGTTTCCAGATAACGTCTGTTAAGCTCTTCTATGTTGCCTCTGTTAATTTCCTCTATTCCGTAAATATCACTCGCAGCGATTGTCACAGCTTGGCCATATCCTGTAAGCTTGCTCAGCTCCCAGTATTTTTCAATACAATTCCATTTTTCCATAACGGACATTTCTTTACCGCGCACCTTATCTAGCTGCTTTAATGGCAGTCCGGAGGTTACAAGGTCAACACTGAAATAATGAGTCAGAAACTCGCTGATTACGTCGCCCCGTTCTCTCTGTGCTTCAAACGGCATAAGATGCTCGTGTGTGTCAATAATTTCAAGGCTGTTAATATAATCCAGAATTTCTATGTTCATAATATCCTCCCATAAAGCAATATTAAATATGAATACCAAATTCTACTGTTACAATCATCTTATATGTTTATTTTTTCCGTAATATAACCGAGTTATGTCCCGAAGACCGGCAACCAGTTATTTAAGAGTAATAGTTTTAGTTGAAGAACAAGCAGATAAACGGCTTTTGAACATTTGATCTGTAGATTTACGACGATCAGCCCTATAGCAGTATAGTTTTATGTAATTCGTTTGTTCATGGGAACATATCGTACTGATTATGTAGACTATATGACTCTTCCGTCATTCATAGCATCGCTATTAAAATAATTCCCTCCACCGATAGAACGGTAATTTTTACATAGACCCAGCATAAATGTTAGATTACCTGCCTCCCAAACATGCTCTGCATCAACCGGCTCAATACTATTATAACAAAATTTCTTAAAGTCTGCTATATCTCCTTTAAGAAAATCCGGTATTTATACGGGTTTGCATGCTGTTGCACCCACAACATCAATACTACTGTCCCGTAATGCCTTGAAGATAAAAAAAGATGCCGCCAGAATCGAATAAGCCCTTGGCGGTATCTTAAGCATAACGAATATTATTTAATACTACTTTAATTAGTCTCATAGATGCTAAACTGCATACAGAATATATTCGGTAGGAAAAAGCGGCAATCCATAATAACGTATATAAAAATTATAGGAAGGGTCGGCGTCATAGATAATGCGGGGCAGTTTCCAAATATCCTTGTGGTTATGATATACGCTTAACGCAAGCTTCGGATGATTTTTCTTTATTTTGTCTAAACAGCCTAATAGTGCTTCCTCTTCTCCGCCTTCTATGTCCATCTTAATAAAGGTCACATTTTCCTCTATGTCATCATCTATTTTTACTATAGGGACAGCGATAGTTCCGGTTTCGGAAAGCTGACTTACGGAAGATAAAACGTCAGAAGACAGATACATCGTGCCGGCTCTGTCGCTTGCGCCCTTTTTTCTTATAACGACATTGTCAAGATGAAAGAGTTCAATATTTTTTTCTATATATTCTATATTTACAGGCACTATTTCATAAGAGTATATCCTTTTATAGCAGTTATTCCCGAAAGTCTTTGAATAATTAATAAGGGTGTCTCCTATATATCCTCCGATATCCACAAACACCTCATTTTCGCTGCATTTTACAATATCAAGGTCAAAATACTGGTTAAATGTTTTGTCACATATCTGCTCTATTTTTTGCGGATTCGACATAAGCCAGTAATAAAGTATATTAACGAGTATTCTTTTTGAGCGGTAATCTTTAAGGATTTTGTAAAGCCACTCAAAATCTTCAATGTGTTCAACAAGGGCATGGGCTCTGTTATATGCAAGCTCATAATCTCCCTTCTCCGGATAATAAGTCCCCCAGAGCTTATATTCATTGACGAAATTCATGGAGCTGTTATATTGTTGGTTCTTTGTTACGCTGAAATTTCTTAGATTTTGTTTAATAACCTCTATTATTTGAGTAATATCTCTTTCTTTAATGAATTGCATGAAACGTTCAAATTCTATATCAATTTGATTAGGTATGCATACGGATGAGCCGCCTGCATTGTCAGGACTAATAATTGTTGACGGTTCTGGTTGAGATGGCATTCCTATCATCCTCCTATAAGTTTGTATTCTTATTATCATATGTAACTTCAAACTGAGTTGTGCAATTATACTCCGCCATTCACAACAGCATGCGGTATACCAAGCTTCGTAAAATAGTAAATGCCGCCCGCAGCAAAATAGCTGTCAAGCGGCAATTTATTGTATTTATTCAGGGTAGATATATTCTATAAAATCGCTTTCTCTTCCATAATCTTTTTCATTTTCTACGTCATACCATCCAAATGTCCCATTTTGATGACTCCCCCAATTCCTTAAATTCAATATATAACATGTCATGATCTCCAGATCACAAAAACATCAATTATCCTGCCCAAGGTATTGCCATACTCTGCCTTCTTTACCACTATATTTAGGTCTTGTACACGATGAGACCGTTTTAAGTCTGTGTAAGTAATTTACTTTCACTTCTAAATAGCAGCATACTAACTGCCGGTGCTTTCATAATGACGGATCCCCCGGTTAAATATCCATCTGGCTATACAAAAGGCGGTAGTAACTGCAATGATTGCCCAGATGATATCCCCGGTGTTAAGTTTATTCAGAATAAACATTGGCGGATAATTCGCTATAACAAAAACCGGCACTATATAAATCCCGATTACCCTGACCGCTTTCCCATAGATGGACATCGGCATATTATTGGCATCCCATATACTGGATACGAATATATCCGCACTCCTCGAACTGATAAACCAGAACGACAAAAACGCCTTGGGGATCAGAAACAGTGAATAAATCAATACCGCCCCCAGCACGACGAACAGTATATATCCAATCAGCGACCAGACATCCATCACCTGCCCGCTCCTGTTCCAGCCATAGAATAACAGCATACATCCGCCGATCAAGTTGGGAAATATCATGGAAAAACTTAAGTATCGCAATGACATAATAAACTGCAGATCCACCGGTTTTGTGATGAGAATGTCCAGGCTTCCGTCTCTGATCACTGCTGAAAGCCTGAGAAAGCTCGGCCAGAAGAACATAAAAAAAGCAGTTATGATTGTGAAGGTCCCTACATACATACTGACTTCTGCAGGCGCTAATCCCTGTGAATCTATCCCGGCCTGAAAGGCAATGTAGACATATGCCAGCTTCACCAGAAAATATCCGCACTCCACCAGAATACCAGAGATAAAGTTAGTCTTATATTCCATCTCGGTCTGAAGGGCAAACTTAACAAATAGCACAAGCAGCTTAACATATCGTATCATTCCTTTCCCTCTGCCCATCTGTCAGCCTCCTACTGCCATATACCGGCGAAGCCCGCGTTTCCAGAGAAGCTTTCCCCCCAGTGCACTAAGCCCGATCCAGATTATCTGCATCAAGAGCCCTCTGACAATCTCATATCCTGACAGTTTATTCGTGATAATATTCACCGGAAATTGTATTGTATACGAAAACGGCAGTACATCAGATATTGTCACGAATAAACTGCCGAATATGCTAAGGGGAAAAATGCCTCCGCTTAACAGAAGCTGGATGATATACACTGTACTGAACAGATTGCCCACCTCACTGAACCAGAAGGCGGCCATGGAAATCATAAAATTCAGCAGCACATTAATAAAAAAACCAAAAAACATTGCCAGCAGCATGAACAGGCAACGCAATACCGTAATCTGTATTCCCATATAAAACCGGAAAAACAAAAGGGCCGCCCCGATCAGAACCATAATAATGGCGCACATAGTACACTGCCTGCCCGTGCAGCTGCATGCTGTCTGAAAAAAGTAATTGGCCGGCTTTACCAGATATTTGCTTAATTCACCGGATTTGATGGTCTCTGCCGCCCCCAGATCTATCATTGTCACTCTGGATATAAGACTTGCAAAAACAGTATACATTAACATTTGGATATACGTGTAGGCAAACATCTGTGTCTTTCCGCTGTACATTGCTTTCCACATATAGATCTGCATTGATACTACAAAAATAATACTGACACTGTTCAGCATGAAGTCCATCCTGTATTCCAGGGTTTCCTGAAGGCCGGCCTTAAAGCTTATGATATACTTTCTCATCCTGCACCTCTTACCGCTTCCCCTATCGGCTCTGCTTTATAAAGCATACTGATGCTTTCTTCAATAGGAATGTCTTCCATCGTGAAGTCAGATACGGTATATTTGCCGAAAATATGCCCCATTATCTGCGCCGAGTCCTCTTTCCTGACTTCCAGCACAATTTCCCTGCCCTCTGCTTTTCTGATATCTCCCAACTGTTTCAGGGCGGAAACTGAAAATTCAGAATCAAATTTCAGTTTTAGAAGCTTTCTATTTGCCAGCTTCTGATTTGCTTCGGACAGTTTGCCGTCATATACAATACTGCCTTCATTGATGACGATACATCGCTTGCAAAGATGCGTAATATCTGCCATGTAGTGGCTTGTAATAGTGATGGTTGCCCCGTATTTCTCATTATACTGCTTTAAAAAATCTCTGATTACCTGCTGGGAATTTAAATCGAGCCCGATTGTGGGCTCATCCAAAAAGATTACTTTCGGATTATGGATGAATGCAGTAATCAGCTCCATTTTCATTCGTTCTCCCAGAGAAAGCCGTCTTACCTGAACATGAAGCAAATTCTTTATCTGAAGCATTTCACACATTTCATCCAGACGCCTGTGGTACTCCCTCCGGTCCAATTCATATAGATATGCGTTAAAATTCAGGGATTCAATCGCAGGCAGATCCCACCATAGCTGACTCTTCTGTCCCATAACAATGGATATACTTCTCTTAAACGCTTTCTTACGGTCAATCGGCCGATAGCCATTTACACTGATTTCTCCTGCGGTAGGACAAATAATCCCTGACAGCATTTTCAGCGTAGTTGTCTTACCCGCACCGTTGGGACCAATAAAACCAACTATTTCCCCTTCGGGAATCTCAAATGAGATTGATTTTACCGCATTTTTCTTCTTTATCTCTTTATGAAACAGATTCTTAACAGAACCTCGTATCCCTTCTTCCTTTACATAATAATCAAAATCCTTGATAAGATCTGTTACAACAACTCCGCTTTCTGTATTTACCATTCTGCCACCCCATTTGGATGCAGGCAGATATCCCGCATCAATTTGATCCGCTCTCCGTAAATTCCCATACCTCATCCGCCCCTGCGGTAATAGCTTTTTCAGACGCACTAACCCTTTACAGCTCCCATAACGATACCCCCGACAAAGAACTTTTGTACAAATGGATAAACTATTAATATAGGAATCATTGCAACAAATACTTTTGCCGAATTAAATGTAACGCCTGAAATTTTCATTAAACGTGCAATCTCATTGGGATCTGTTACAGATGACATCTGCTGGACCGATACATTCAGGGATTGAATATAGGTTTGCACCGGCCATTTTGAGGGGTCATTCATATAAATCATCGCATCAAAATATTGATTCCAGTGTCCGCTTGCCGTGAATAAAGCCACTGTAGCCAACACCGGTTTACACATGGGAACGACAATATGTATTAAATTTGTTAAAGGGCTTGCTCCATCTATCTGTGAGGATTCTTCCACCTCAGCCGGTAACCCTTTCATATAATTCATTATCAAAATCACGTTAAAAACCGGTACTGCACAAGGTATAATCATCGACCAGAAGCTGTTAATCAGTCCCAGCTTAAAAACCACCATGTAGGTGGGAATTAACCCTCCGCTAAACAGCATTGCTCCGATAATGAACCATAAATAAATGTTATGCATAGGAAAAATTTTAGAACTTTTTGATAAAGGATAAGCCATTAAGATTATGATCACAAAGGTTACCGTTGTTCCGACAATAGTTCGGGCAAAGGAAACCATTAATGCCCTTAAATAAGCGCTGTCATTTAAAATCTGATCATAAGATGCGATCGTAAAATCTACAGGCCATAAAAATACTTTACCTGCATTTGCCGCTATACTTGAACTTAGGGATAATGCCAATGTGTTTATAATAGGTATCAGACATATTATAATTACCAATATTAAAATAAAATATATAATTACATTTGCAATTCGCCCACTTAAATTTTTGCTCCTGACCATATCGATACCTCGTTCTATTTTGGGTAAAGCTACTTGCTCATAACCTATTGCGCAGCGACCCTGCCTTATCAGCGGGTGCCTGAAGCACCTGCTGATACAAGCAAGTCCGGCTCCCGCTTAAGAAGGCGGAAGGCTTTCTTGATAGGTTAAAATATTGTATAATTTGCAAACTTCCTGGCAGAAATATATGAAATAATGATTAATACACAGCTGATCAATGATTTCATCAACCCCATTGCAGTCGCAATACCATACTGCTGCTCCAATAATCCCATGCGGTAAACAACTGTATCGATAATATCTCCCGCTTCATAAACTATGGGATTGTACATAGTTAAAATCTGCTCAAAGCCGGCATTCAAAATATTGCCCAGACTTAATGTCGCAAGCAGAATGATTGTTGTTTTGATGGAAGGCAGTGATATCTTCGTTGCCAGCTTCCATCGGTTTGCACCGTCAATCACCGCACTTTCATATTGCGCCGTATCAATCGCCGCTAATGCTGAAATATAGATGATCGTATTATATCCAAAGGATTTCCAGACATCCGTACCAATGATAATAGAACGAAACCATCGATTACTCTGCATAAACAATATTGGTTCCTGTACTATTCCCAAGGCTCCCAGTATTGAATTAACAACACCGCTTCCGGAAAACATAGTACTGAATATTGTACCAAGAATAACCCAGGACAAAAAGTAAGGAAGATATATCACAGTCTGAACACTCTTTTTAAAATAAGTATTCCTTACTTCGTTAATAAGCAGGGCAACAACGATCGGAAGCAATAATCCAATTAATATTTTGGTTACGGCAATAGATATTGTATTTCCAAATACCTGCCAACTGGTTGACATGCTGAACATATATTTGAAATTATCAAGTCCTATCCATTTTGAACCGGTTATTCCTTTTGTCGGTATGTATTTCTGAAATGCAATGACAATGCCGAACATAGGAATGTAAGAGAATACCAATAAAAGCAGTACGCCTGGTAATAGCATTAAATTATAATACTTCTGATATTTTTTATAATACACAACAGGCCCTCTCAATTTCTCAATTTTATTTTACAGCTGCCTCGACTTCTGCCAGAATTTCACTTCCGCCTTCCTTGTACCATTTAGTAACAAAATCATCGAATGCAGAAATTGGCTGTTGACCGGTTATTATTCTGAGGAAGGTCTCATTTTCCAGTCTGTCAAGATTTGGTTTTTTCATTGCCATAGTATCTGTTATTCCATAATAAGCAGCCTCACGATTGGTAAAATGCGGATCACCGGTCATGGCTGCCGATACGCCAAACGCAAAGGCATTACCGTAGGAAGTCATATCTTCAGGACCTTTTTCCAAATAGTTTATATAATACTGGTAGTTTGGAATCATACTTGCTTTCAAGCCGCTAATATCTCCTGTCTCAGCCGCTTCCTGAATCGCAATCGCATCCTCGTATACAGTCTCCCGATAATTCAACTCAAAAGCAAACGGCCAATTTTCCCATGAAACTCCCAGACCTGCATAAATCTGAGCCGCTTCCTCGTCCAGCATACGTAATCCCTGGTACTGAACAGAAAGAAGTTTCATAACAGCCTCCGGATTTTTACAATTTTTATTTACCACCAGATACTGCATGGCAGGTTCCGGTACTATAGTAATAACTTCACCGTTATCATTAACCGGAGCGGCAAAAATTTCCCATTCCGCGTCCGGATTAACAGCTACCGTATTACTTGCCATCCATCCGCCATGCCATGGATAGAAGAATAAACCGGCAACCCCCGTATTAACTAAACCCGCATTTGAATTCCAGTCTCTGGTAACCATTTCCTTATCAATTAAACCTTCGGAGTACATATCAGCCAATATTTGAAGTGCTTCCTTCGTCTCCGGCTGAACTGAACCATAATATACTTCTCCGGCTTCATTCTTCATAAATTGTCCGGGAGTAGAATTCTTCACACCAAAGATTGAGTTAAATACAAACGCACCGCCTGTCGCATATAAGGAAGGATCTCCCAATAATCCGACTGTATCCTTTTGACCGTTGCCGTCCGGATCCTGTGTAACAAATGCTCTTGCCAGTTCTATAACATCTTCCATTGTCTCAGGTTTGTCGATTCCTAATTTTTCTCTCCAATCCTTACGCACCCAAAGCAATTGCTGGCAATCCTGCGGCTTTGCGTTCGGTATTCCATAAATGCGCCCGTCAACCTTTGCATACTCTAACTGGCTTCCATTATATGAGTCATAATAATTCGAAATTAATTCGGATGAATACATCGTAATAATATCGGTCATATCTGCAAGCAGCTCTGCTTCCACCAAGGCCAGATAACCGGACCGGTCAACCATCACAATATCCGGTAAATCTCCTGTCGTAATCATCAAATTAATCCGCGTATTGTATGTTTCTGTATCTGTTGCCAAAAAAGTATAGTTAAGATCAATATTCAGTTTTTCTTCAACCCACTTTATATACTGATTAGTCTCAAAATCCTCTCCTTCCGGCAAATTATTGCTTGCAATGCCTACACGAGCCGCCGTCAAAGTTACCGTCTCATCATAGGGTGCAAATACTTCCTCTTCCGGCAATCTTGTTACTGTTTTAGTTTCAGTCTCTGTATTTCCAGAATCAGGACCTTGAGCCGTATCCTTGCTATCGCCGTTCCCGGCACAGCCAAACATACTGAATACCAATACCGCCCCCAACACCAGAGAAATTACCCTTTTCAACATTTTCTTTTTCATACCCTTCTCCTTCTTTTTTAAAATATATATTTGCACTGTCAGGCAAGCCGGTATGATGTTCAGCATCACCTCACAGATGCTCTTATTGCTAATAACCTGTGCAGCCTGTATTAATTCATGAGTGCAAGAAGTGCATACATCTCAGCGTATGCAGCCTGGGTTAACAGCTGTCGGTCTTCTGCATAATTATCATTAAAACCGGTTCCCAAATTACCCGGGAGCATTCCGTTATTGTCCGTATAACGGCCGCAGGCATAATCAAGTGAATTCTTTAAAACTTCTATAAAAGGTTTCGTAAAGTCACCGTCATATTGGAAAAGAGCCTCATAGCCTTCAATCAAAATCGCAGTGAACCACGGATAGCCCTTGTAATATTTAATATCGTCAGCCTCTTTCACAAATATATTATGTGAAATTGCAGCGGCTTTTTTCGCATCTGTATAGTAATCTTCTTCACCTGTAATATCATAAAGCAGCAGATCTGCAAGTATCATACTTCCTGTGTTATAGGCATAAAGATCCTTATTAACAGAGCCATTGATCCGCGTTCCGTCAGGTTTGACAACCGTATGGATACCATTATAGTAGATACCCGTATCACTGTTTTGCATCTGCTTACAAAAGTCATAGAATTTAACGGCCCAATTAAGATAGTTCTCATCTTGTGTAAGCTGATAAAGTTCTGCGTTTACGATGATACTGCACGCATTTGCAGATAGTCCCCGTTCCAGCTCCTGCGGTGTTGCGTTTGTTCCGAGACCATTTTCATTCCATGCAAGTCCGCCGATTTCTTCGTTCCAACCTGTGTATATAAAATTAGTTACTTTAATTGCTTCAGTAAGATAATCAGCATCACCAAATACTTCATAAGCAAAGAGCATATTTCGTGCCACCCAGATGTTGTCATCAAAAAATATGTCACCCACACCATTATTCAAAGAGGTGCCTCTGCCTGAATTATATTTAGCCATGAGGTCATTGGAATTGGCATTTTTGTAATATGCTAAATTATCGAGCATAGCTTTATACTCTTCACGGACATTGATATCAGCCGGGAAAAGCCTGTTCATCTGATACATCATTCCCAGTGCCCCAAAATATGACCATAAATAAGCTGTGGATACTTCATCCTCTTTATTGGGATAGTATTCACGCAGATAATATTCACCTTCATTTTCCCGGTACAGCTTTAATACATTCCCCAATAAGAGCTTGGCAAGCTCTTCATTTCGTAACGCTTCTTCCACTTCTATTTCCTCCATATCATAATTTTCGTTTAAATCTGGTGATATTGACGGTTCCGAACTAATCTTCGAGGATGTATCCTCATTAACATTATTAACGCAGGAACATAAGACACTTATGCATACAGCAAATAAAATTGTAATTAAAATAAACCTTCTCATATCATTCTTCCTTTTCGGTGTTATCTTACGGTTACCCGCGGCACCATATAAGCATCATCCGGCGGCTCGATCAAAAAATTCACACTTGCCGAATAATAAAGGGTTCGGCGTAATGCACCTCAAAGGCCGTAAAGCTGTTATCCGTCGATGTTATAATAACTTCTTTACCGTCAACAACAAGAATCAAATTGACTCGAAATTTCATTTATACTATACCATAAATGAAATTTCGAGTCAACTATGTTTGAAATATTTTTTCTTGTATTTAAAATTTCTGTATACATAATCAGCTCAACATTATATACCGGTAACACACCCCAAAATCTATTATTTTGCGTTGTGTTACCGGTATATAATGTTACACGGCTTTCTAAGCTAAACAATAACCCCCTGAAGTGCTTTATCGCTAAATATAACGGTTATCGTCCATCAAGAGCACTGTCGGTCTCCCCGCCGTGCTTTGAGTTTCCACTAATTATATTTCCATATACTTGCTTCATATGGCCGCAGGAATGGCGATGAGTCCTCCGGATAATTCGATAGCAAACGAATCCCCTCCGGATATTTTATTCGTTTCTTATCGGATGAACTCAAATTTATCTCAATATACAGAGTTTCTGTTCCATCCTTACGATAGTAGGTGAACAGGTCCTTTTCTTTTTGATTGATAAATAATACGTCTCCATAATAAATAACTCTGTGCTCCTTACGTAAAGCAATCAATTTCTGAAAAAAACGAAGGACGGAGTTCTCATCCTGAAGCTGCTTCTCCACATTGCAATTCTTATAATCCTCATCCATCATAATCCACGGCTTCCCGTCAGAAAAGCCTGCATATTGCTGATCGTTCCACTGCATCGGTGTTCTGGCATGGTCTCTTGAACCGGCTAATACCCTTGCGAATGCCTCTTCTTTTTTCATGGTGCTGCATAACTCATCATAAAGATTCAACGACTCCACATCACGAAGCTCCGAGGTGGACCGAAAGCTTTGATTGATCATTCCAAGCTCCTGCCCCTGGTAGATAAATGGCGTGCCCCGCAGTGTGAGCTGTATTACGGCCAAAAGCTTACCCAGGACATTCCGATACTGCGGGTCCGGGTTTATTTTAGAAATCATGCGTGGATTATCATGGTTTTCATAAAACAGTGACGGCTGACAATGGTCCCCGTAATTCTCCACCCAGTTAATCATATGGTGTTTCAGATAATTAAGGTCATATTGATAATCATCAAAGCGTGTATGCCCCGGCGTTTCCAGATGGTCAAAGGAGAATACCATGTCAAGCTCCCTTCGATAATCGGAAGTCAACAGCTTGCTCATTTCCATTCCTATTCCGGGAGTTTCCCCAACCGAAAAAGCATTGTACGGGAGAAACACCTTCTCTTTCATATCATGCAGATATTCGTGGAGACGGGGTCCGTAGAAATAATGTTCCACCCCATGATATCCCATCAGCTTGCCGATGCTTTCATTTCCAGCCGGCAAGCCGCTGCGCTTAGAGATATAACTAATGACATCCAGGCGGAATCCATCCACACCCTTTTCCAGCCACCATGTTATCATGTCATGAATCTCCTGGCGAAGGGCTTCATTTTCCCAGTTTAAATCTATCTGCTTCTTTGAGAATAAATGCAGTGCATATTGCCCGCGTTCTTCTACATACTTCCACGCACTGCCGCTAAAAAATGATGTCCAGTTGTTAGGCTGATCCTTAAAAATATAATAATCCCCATACTTGGAATCCGGCTCATGGACGGCCTTCTGATACCA
>JAFADH010000353.1 GCA_023424995.1 Bacillota bacterium
CGGGCTGCTTAACCTCTTGATTATCCCCGGTACATCCCGACAATATCAATACCAGTGCAAATACCGGCAGTAAATACCTTTTCCTCATATACACCATCCATTCTATAACAGCCTGAACATAACTTCCGTAAATATCCTTACAGTTCAATTAAATACCCCGGACAGTTCAGCAGTTTGGCAACAGCTGACCCGGTTATCCTACGAGTCCGGAATTCTCCAGGTTCTCCACCAGCCACTTCTGTGATCCGAAATAAATAGCCAAAAGCGGCACCAGGAACACGATAACCGCAGCCTGCTTTATGGCATCAAAGGCAAAGTCCGACGATACGGGTACATCAAACCATACCTTGACGGCATTTAAGATAAATTCCTTATTCTCCGGTGTAAAGGTAGTGGCCAGGCTGGAGCTGAAGTACGGGCCGTCCTTATTAAAATATCTGGTATAATAGGTATCCCCGTAATTCCATACAAAGGACAGGATCCCTACGGTTGAGATCGCCGGTATGGCATTGGGCACCATGATCCGGAAATAAGTGCCGTGAAAGCCGCAGCCGTCGATCAGCGCCGCCTCCTCCAGCTCATTCGGTATATTCTTAAAGAACTGGCTGAAGATAAAGATAAATAAGCTCTGCTGGATACCAAAGCCCAGAACAGCCAGCATCACCAGGGTGACCGGCTGGTTGATCAGATTCACCTCGCCCGCTGCCGTAAAGAGCTTCAATAAACCAAAGGCGTTAAAATGCGTAAAGTAGATATATTGTGCCAGGAGCAGGGACTGTCTCGGAATCAGGAACACCAGGATCACAAGGAAAAACACAACCCTGTGCCCAAAGAACTTAACCCTGGCCAGTGCGTATCCTGCCATGGCGGAGAAGAATACCTGGATCACCATAATTCCTGCGGCATACAGGATGGACCATCCCATGGTCATAATCCCCTCCGGCATACTAAAGCGGACTGCCGCCCGAAAGCTCACCGTGGAGAAGTTCAGGGGGACCCAGATTACATTGGGATTACCCAGATCCTCCACCCTGGAGAACAGGGAAGGGATCAGCTGGATAATGGGATACAGTATCGTAAAGCATAAGCCTGTGATAATGCAGAATAAGAAAACGGACCGAACCGCTCTCATGACCTTCTTCTTAAACAGATATGCCGCCAGGCCCGGTGAATAACTGCCGGATTTATTTTTCATAGCGTTTTACCACCTTTCTTAACACCAGCATCAAAAGTCCCAGGATCAGCAATACGTTGATAATATACACAACGGACAGTGCGGAGCCTGTTCCGATCTTACTCTGCTCGAAGGCAAAGCTGTATGCCTCCTCTGAGATGGGGGATGCCAGGAACAAATCAACCGCGGTATAAACAGCAACAAACAGTGTAATATGCATTATGGAGGGTATGGTAACCTTCCAGAAGGTCTCATATACCGTAGCTCCTTCGATCCTGGCGACCTCATACAGACTGGGGCTGATGGACTGCAGGGCAGCCAGATAGATCAGGGTCTGCACACCGGATTGGGATAATACGTCGAAAATCTTGTCGATATAAGCAATGACCGGTTCCAGCACCCTCATGGGAATGCCTGTGTACATCATCAGCCAATCACTGATAAAGCTCTGGCTGAACAGGCCGGAGCTCTGCTGGGTCCATTCTCCGCCCGTTGTGATTGCCAGCATGTCGGTCACCACTTCGATGCCGAAGATGATCGGCAGGAAGAAGATAACACGTACGATGCCTCTTCCCCGGAATTTCATATTGGCAAGCAGGGCCATGAATAAGCTGAATATAACAATCAGCGGTATGTTCGTCAGGATCGATACATTCTGGTCCGTGAACAGCCTCACCATGGGCTGGGCAGTGGTTGTAACCTCACTGGTGAATAAATCGATATAATTCTGTATCCCGTGGAAGGAGAATTTCATTCCGCCGGTATCATTGACACTGACCAGGTGAAAAGAATACCTTACGGTATTAAACAACGGTATGGCAAAGCAGACGAAGAAGCCGATGAGAAACGGCAGTACATATAAAAAGCCGTTCACCTTTCTTTTTGTTGTATATTTCATATGGAATCTATTTTTCATCTCTTCATTCCTCCCAGCCTATTCCTTGATTATTCGATAGCCAAGAGCCGCTATCTCCTGATTATCAACAGTTACAGAATGAAGGTTATAATTCGTAATGACCCATGCGCCGGAGGCATAATCCGTGCGGAATACATTCTCCTGCAGAATGGTGTGATCCGTAATCTCCATGGCTCCTATGCTGTCCCAGGCTGCTCTGCACCGGTCATATACCGAACGGAGCTTATCCTTTTGCTTCTCATACTGGGTGGCGTAGAGATAATTATAGGAGCTGTCCTTCAGCACATCAGTGCTCCTTGCCGTTAATGTGAATTTGGGGTAGACACCAAGCTCTACCGCCTGCAGCACATAATATGAATCATTATTGGAGGACAGGTTCACATCCTCGGTGGTCACCTGGATCAGTCCGTTCATGACCAGCTGCCGGAAAGGTATGGTAGAATACAAGGTTGCATAGTCACTGCTGCTCCTGGAGATATCTTTCGCATAAGTACCATAGACCAGATTCTTCATCTGCGGGTTATAAAGGGATAATTCCCTGCCCTCGGCCAGCTTCTTAAGATTATGATCCACCACCTGGGCTGCTTCGTAAGTGGAGATCGTCTTCTTAAACCGGTAATCCGAATAATTGTAATATGCCAGGTCCGATATGGAAAGCTTCTCATAGTCTTTCGCTTCCTTCAGGAACCGGTCCACCACCCCGTTCAGATAGCGGGGTGACAGAAGGGAATAATGATAGGACTCCCAGAAGTTGAACCAGCCGTTAAAGATTCCGATTGCAGGTGAATAACGGTAAATCTCCGCGGGATTATTGGAATAATCATAGATCGCATGAGTCCTTGCGGAGAAACCATTCCCTTCATCGTAAATCTTGGACAGTGCCGTATCAAAGAACAGGTCAATATTTAAGTCGTCCGTTAATTGCCGCAGCTGTGCCAGCGACCCTTTGGAGCCATTGGCTTTTACCGGCTCCGCCCCGTCATATAGCTCATTCTCAAAGCCTCCGTTAAAGAAACCGGTATATTGCAATGCCGCATTCACATCATCAAGATCACCGATGATATCCGCCAGTTCCTTATAGGTTGTCATGGAATAACGGGAATCATAGGGTATCCCCAGAATCCGTCCGGTCAGGGATATGGCGCCGATAAAGTCCAGGTACAGCTTTGCCTGTTCCGGATAGGAGGGTTCACTGATCTGCCACTGCCGCATCAGATAATCCTGATAGGACTTCGCCATATCATAATAAGTGACCGTATCAGGGAACAGTCTGTAGCGTATGGTGTAATCCACCTTAAGGGGTCCCGACCTGGCCTGATAGGAAGCCGCATTCTCACTGAAGGGTCCGTAGACCTTGACACTGGTATACTGGGTCACATCGAAGGAAGCATATGCCTTATTATAGGCAGAGGGGCTTTCCTTACTGACGGAGCCCAGCTTCACATGTATGTAGGAGGTCTCGGCGCCCTGTTCGATAATCCCCAGGAATCCATGGGTAGCGCTGTCTCCCTCCCCATAGGTCATGCCGAATACCGGCATCATCAGCTCATCACTGTATTCCGGCATGAAATAATAATCCGTAAAATAATCATTGTCATATACCGGTCTCTTATAGTCTGGAACCGCCGGGTCATAAGTGTTAAATTCGAATAAAGCTCCCGCACCGTCAGGCACCAGGATATAGCCGTCTTCATACTCCTCTGCTTTCGCTGTTCCGAAGCCGGGAAGGACCTTGATATTCTGAATGGTATAGAAGGGGTTACGGGAAACCATCTCCTGAGTGGGTACGCGGAATACAAAATCGTCACCCTCCAGTGTAGCTTCTACGGTGATATCGAAGGCTGCCGGTTCCACAAAGGCTACGGTGAGTCCCAGCTCAGTGCTGTCTTCCAGCAGCATCTCCTGGGTATAGCCCAGGAGCTTAGCCAGCGCGATCAGCTGTCTTACCGCACTTCGGGGAGGTGTTCCGTTGATGGCTACCGCATAGACATTCTCCATAATGCTCTTCTTATAGATCAAGCCCAGTGTGGTCTGATATTTATCTGCTGTCTCCTGGTCCAGCTGTCCGGTATCCACCAGGTTCTTAATTCCTGCCAGGAAGAAATCCTCATACCGCTCCGGGGGCATCTTAACCGGATAATATTCTGAGAAACGTTCCGATTCTCCTTCATTGATATCCATCCTGATCTGCACACCGTTCTCTATCTGAAAGATGGAATAGCTGCCCAGTGCCGTACTGTAGGTGTAGCTGTCCCATTCATAAAGATTATTGTCATTCCCCAGGTAAGAAACGGTAAGGAGGGATTGCTCCAGAGTTCCGGCAGCACCGGGTACCAGGGCATTCCATGTTTTCCCCGTATTCTTATCCCTGATCTTTAAATTCATGGTTGCACTGTCGATATACAGGCTCTTGCTGCCGCTTTCCGCTACCATGACCTCACCGGCATCCTTAGGTATCTGTGCTCCCGGTTCCGAGAGTCCGTCATAATTAACCTCGGGTAATGCATCCGCCTTCACCATAAAAATCGGTATATAATGGATCAAACCGGCCAGGATGAGAATACCCGCTCCTGTTGCAAAAAGCTTACCGATCAAATGCCTGCTGTAAAATCTTTTAATATTACCGGTTATCTTACGCAGTATGTCCGGTATCTTATTAAATGCCTTCATAATTACCTCCATTATGCCGTCCTGCGGCATCACATTCTCCGTATTATTTCCTGTGCTACGGAAACGGTGAAATTGTACATACGCTCCAATAAGGTAAAGAACAGGATACCCAGGAATACGATAATTGCCGCTGCTATGGCCGTTGCAATCAGGGTCTTTAAATTAACCGCCATGGAATATTCATGAATTACGCAAAGTCCGGCCAGCATCAGGAATACAAACCAGACAATTCCGATGCCTCGTACCGACAGTAATATGATGACTTCTTCTTCGATCACAAAGTTGCTGACGAATACCGTAACCGCATTAAACAAAAGCATGGGAATCAGGGAATAGCCGACTACGATGAAGATATCCCGCATATTCCCCTTTCCGTTGAACAGTGTCGTTATCGTCCAGTTTCTGACGGTAAACAGCAGGAATACGGACAGTGAGGATATGAATATGGATATGCTGTTCATGGCAAATATGGCATTAAAATTCATAACAAAGCCGGTATACTGGTAGGAGACACACTGCATGATCCCGTACAGCACCATAATAATGGCAGCTACCGCCGCACTGCCCCTTTTCCGGTATTTCACTTCATAGAAACCGTCAAAGGGATGGAATACGGTATACTTCAGATACTGCAGCTTTTCATTTATGATTTCCTTATTCATGAAGCTTCCCCTCCTTCCTGTGATATCGAACCTCGGAAGCTGCGATCAACGATATGCCGGTCACGAATATCACCGCAACGATACCGAAGTTCTCCTTCAATACTTCCCCCCTGTAACCGTTATAGGCTTTGGAATAATACGTACGGTTATTGCCCAGCTTGAAGAATTCCATAGCCTTCTTATACTCATTCTTCATCAGGTAATTCTTGCCGATGCCCACATATGCCACTTCATAATTGGCATTCAGCTTTAATATCTGTTCATTCAGCGCCAGGGCTTCATCCCACTGCCCATGATAATATTTCTCGCTTGCCTCAAGTGCGATCCTGCCAAAGTCCGTGGGAGTCAGGATATAGGCGCATTTTAACGTACTGTCGGTAACCACCAGCTTTTCTCCCAGCCAGGCGATACCGGTGGGCATCTGGAAGGCTCCCTTGGTCTTCCCCAGAGTGCCGAAGGCATTCAGCAGCTGGCCGTCAAAATCGTAGAGGAAGATTCGTCCCCTGGTTTTATCCATCACCGCATAGGTTCCATACTCCGACACTGCGATATCCACGAACTGGCTGGCAGGCGGATTAAGATAATACATATCCCCTTCCACAAAGGTAGTACCCTCTTCACGGAGTATATTGACACCGCTGGAATTTAACCGGAAGGCTTTATATATGGACGCCGCATCATAGGTAACGGCATAGATGAAGCCGTCCGGATCAATGTCCACATTGTTAAAGGCAGGCGCAAAGGTCTTTCTCATCTGCTCCTTCTGTTTATCCGTAGATAAGGTCTTCCAGAAATAATCCACCAGGTTTACCTGCGGTTCATTTACGCCAAAATACCTGGAGAAGCTTCCGTCCGCATTCAGCTCCAGGATACCTTCATAACTGGACTGCACCACTACATACATACGGCCCGCATTGTCCACCACAAGCTTGGAGGGTTTGAATTCCGAGACTCCCGCCATGTTCTCCGGCCTTCCCAGCATCCGGAGCAGTGTATAATCACTGCCGTCCAGAACCAGGATCCTTCCGTTGCCCGTATCTGTGATATATAATTCGTTCCTTTTCTCGTAATAAAAGACTCCTTCCGGCATATTCAGCACCAGCTGCTTGCCGGTAGCCTCATCAATTACGATCTTCCCCTGTGCATCCTTGACCACCTTAATGGATCTTAAGAATTCTCCGTGGGAATCCATGATATTCACTCTGCTTTCCAGGGTATCCACCAGGAAGATCCGTCCGTCCTTACTGGTGCAGACATCATTTAGGCCTTTTACAGTGACCCCGCCCATGCCGCTTTCATCAATCACTTTATCCGGCAGGAAGGAAGCCGGTCCCTCCACCGCATTAGACCAGTAATCATAGGTATATCCGTCATAGCTGTAGCTGGTGCCGTCCGAAGCCAGGGCATAAGCAGGAACTGATAATACCGGGCCGGCCAGTACCGCAATAATTATTATTAATAATCCGATCTTTTTCTTCATCTGTCCCTCCTAACCCTTCACACCGGAGGTAGCCATCGTCTCGATGACATTACTCTGGGATATGACGAATACCGATATTGGAACCAGAAGCATAATAAGGGTGATAGCAGAGGATACACCGGTTCTGGCGATACCTCCGCTTACCATCTGGGTAAGCACATAGCTGACCGGCTTTAATTCCTCCGTATAGATAAATACGCCGCCGGTGGTTCCCCAGAGATTCTGAAAGGACAAAATGATCAGGGTGATCCAGGCCGGCTTGCAAAGAGGCATGACTACCCGCCAGAAGGTCTTCAGTTCTCCCGCGCCGTCGATCTTTGCCGCTTCCAGCATCTCGTCCGGTATCTGTACCATAAAGTTCTTCATCAGATACAAGCCTAAGGTGGAACCTACCACCGGAAGCACCACGGCCCAGTAAGTATCGATCATTCCCAGGCTGCTCATGATCAGATAGTTCGGTATGGCTGTTACGGTTCCATTGAACATTAAGGAATACAGAATAATATTGCTCATAAGCCTGGAACCCGGGAAGGTATACTTCGCCAGGGGGAAGGCTGCCATGGAACCAAGGAGGACGGTTCCAAGGGTGCCGAGTCCGGTGATCATGGCCGTATTAAAGATATATCTGGTCAAAGGCACGTTAAAGCCTTCAATTATCGTTGCCAGATCAAAAAAGTTATTCAGCGTAGGATTATCTACGGTAAGCCTCGGCGGAAAGATAAAGATTTCACTCAGGGGCTTAAAGGCATTCACCACCGTCATAACCAGCGGAAACACACTGAATAATCCGAAGATCAAAAGCACCATGGTCAGGCCCACGTCCCCGGACAGACTGCGGTTTCGCCGCCTTATCTTTCTCGCTTTTAATTTTGAAACAATCAATCCATATAATCTCATTATATATTCTCCATTCTTCCATCCAACTGCTTATTGCAGACAGTGCAGGCTTCATTCCCGTAATTTACCGGTTGAATATGGCCTTCACACATAATCAGCCCAGCTTACGGAGCAGCTTCATAACCATGATGTTACAGAGGACCATTATGAAAAATAAGATAACTGCAATTGTACAGGCATAACCCAGCTCGTATCGGACATTGCCGTAATCATGCAGGTGGGTAAGAATGGTATGCCCGGCATAGCTTACGGAAGGAAAGCCCGCCATATCGATGGACAGCTGGGCGATGGACAGGGAGCTTGTAATCTGCATGACCGCACCGAACATCAGCTGCGGCTTCATGGAAGGCAGCGTTATGTACCATAGTTCCTGCCAGCGGTTCTTAATCCCTTCCACAGCCGCCGCTTCATACAGCGCCCGGTCCACGTTCTGGAGACCTGCGATAAAGGCCAGGAAGCCGATGCCAAGACTCAGCCAGAGCTGGACCAGGATCAAGATCGGCATGATATAATCGGCGGTTTCCAGCCAGAGAATACGGCTTTGTATCAGTCCCAGATCCAGCAGCCAGGCATTGGCATAGCCATAGGTATCGGAAGAAAAGATCAATTTCCATATGAGATAAGCATTGCCCGAGATGGACGGAGCATAAAATATCAGGGTAATAATTGACCTGGGTACGGGGGGAAGCTCATTAATCAGCCAGGCAAACAGGAAGCACATCATGTAGCTGAGAGGTCCCGTAACCAGCGCCAGCAGCATGGTATTCTTAATGGCGATCAGGAATACGTCATCTTGCACCAGCAGATTAATATAGTTTGTCAGCCCTGCAAACTTCGGCAGGGAAACCATGTTGAAGGAAGTAAAGCTGAGTACAATGGATATAATGATGGGTACAAAGGTAAATATAAGAAATATAATTGCAAAGGGAGCAATCAGCAGGTATTTATACTTATGATGCTTCCAGACAAGTGCAAACGACTCTTTATTTCGTTTCAAGGATATACCTCCTTACTTAATGAGTGTAAACGGGAACAGAACATATTCCTTCAAGCATGGATATCAGCCCTGGATACCGGTATGCTGACACACCGGTATTCTGCCACGGGCTCACTGGCCGGCAGTAGATATATTGAACTCCTTGCGCTTGATGGTAAGCTCCTTATCGATCGCCTGTATATTCAAATACAGGGTTTCTCTTGGATTCGCATGCTCAGCCACTACCGTATTGAAGGCATAATCCACCATTCTGGTCATCATGTAACTGCCCGGTATCGCAGGTATGCCCACCGTATGCTCCAGCTGTGCCAGCAGCTGGTCAAGCTCGGCATTGCTCCAGGGCAGCTGCTTCATCACCTCCGGATTGGCCGTGGCATACCGTGCCGAGGTTCCCATAACGGATTCTACGGTATTCGCATATTGCAGCTGGGTATCCGCACTCATCCACCAGCGGATAAACTCCCAGGCATCCTCCCCGTTATCCGCATTCTCCATCAGGGCGCAATTCACAGTCTCTACTACAAAGGTGTTATTAACCGTCCCGTCCGCATTTTTATATCCGGGCATCGGTGCGAAGGACCACAGTCCTTTGATCTCGGGAGCAAATACCTCCAGCTGGTTGAACGCGGTATATTTCGTAACGCCGATGGGCATCTGCCCTTCACGGAAACGGTTGGGAAAATCAGCATTTACCGTAAAACTGTAGTTTGTAAAGAACTCCGTATACAGCTTAAAGGACTGCATTGCCGCTTCATTGTCCAGATTGCTTGCTATTCCGTAATCACTGCCGGTTCCCTTATACAGGTCTCCGCCATACTGGTATACCAGGGACGGATGAAAATTCGGAGCATTATGAGCGGTGGGTGCAAAGAACTCATAATTATATTTGCGAAGGATCGGCAGGAGGTCGATGACCTCATCCCAGGATTCAGGAATACCGGCACCTACCTTGCTCATAATATCCTTTCGGTAGAACATCATAAAGAAATCCGCCTGCTCCGGAATTCCATAGATACCTCCCAGATAAGAAGCGGTCTCCAGGGTACTGGGATAATAGCTTTCTGTCAGTTCCTCAAAGCCCTCCAGCTTCGACAGGTCTTCAATCGCTCCGCGCATTGCAAAATCCTGCAGGGTCGCCTGGGATAATCCGATCAGCGCATCGGGGTTATTGCCCGCCAGTGCTGCCCTGAGCACTACCTCTACCGGTATCAGCTGCAGATTCACATCGATCCCTGTCTCCGGCGTAAAGGTCTCATCAATCAGGTTCTGGATAATCTGAGCCTGCTCCTTGCCGATGGATTGTACATTGACAGTGCTTCCTGCATTCACCATCCATACTTTGATGACACTGCCCTGTCCGGCTGCATCCGTATCACTGATCTGGTTTGTCTTAACAAAGAAGGATGCAAAGAAACGGACAATTCCGTAATAAGTACTCTCAAAGATATTATCCTTAGCCCTCGGCAGATCCTCCTTCTCGCCGGAGATAACCAGGCTGTCCAGTTCCAGGGGCATCTCGGATATGGCTACCAGCCAGGTTCCGAGAGCCGATATATTCTCCTTAAGCTGTGCAAGCTCTTCCGTAACACCCTCCGGGTCCTCGGAGAGCTCCTTCGCCTCAATCGCCATCTTCTGGAGAAGGCTGGTATTCTCACCCTTCTCGCCGGTAATCTCAACCAGCCGGTCTACCATACGGAAGAGACGGTCGCTTTCACTGGCCATAATTGCCGTGAATTCCGGGAATTTCTTTGCAATCTGGTAATCGATGAATTTATCCGGCCGCACCCCGGTTATCTGGGTCACCCCGAGATACAGCTGGTTGAGCTGCCATAAGCTTTCTTCCACTTCATTGATAACGCTTCCGAAGTCTCCCATGACACTTTCCAGGGTAATGGTATTGGAGCCTTCCTTCAGATAAAACAGGAACGGTGACCCTGTACTGTCCGCCACGGTATAATTGACCATGTCGGTGCTGTATTCAAAATTAATGGCATTCATCTGGACATATGGAACCACTCCGTTCACATAAAGTCTTCTTCCCGAGGTTACCCCCCTCTTCAGACTCTGTCTGCCCTTAAAGGTAATCTCATATAAGCCCTCACGGGGGACGCTAACCTCCCACGTAACGGCATCACCGGGACGCTTCCAGTTGGTTGCGCCGATGGTGTTATATTTTATCTTATATGGATGATAAGGGTATAATAAAGAATCAGAATAATTCTTTTGTATGTTGATTGCCGACGAATTCTTTTCGATGTATGAGGTGCCTCCCTCTGCCCGTTCTGCCTGACAGATAATGCTGTCACCGTCATAGACCGTGTATTTATCTTTTAAGCCTCCGATTACCGTATCGTAATCTTCCGCCTTAACTGCCTTCTTGAATGTGATTGAGGTGTACTCTATGGGTTCCTTGATAACTTCAAGGGTCAACGTATTCTGACCTTTTTTCAGAAAGAATACATAGGGCTCCCCCACACGCCGTTCATAATCCTCTATGTAAAGTCTTGTTTCCTTATATACTTCATTAAGATCCGGTCTGATTTCATTGCCATTCTTCTCCTTGATGGCATCATCATACCAATAACGCTTAAATACGATCTGCTCCAGTCCGCTGTGGCCTATCTCCCCATTGATGAAAAGCCGCCTTTGAATATCCGACATGGTCCCGGGTGTGGCAATGTAGCCGATCTCTAAATTATAAAACCCCTCCTGCAAAACATCAAAGGTCCAGGTGACAGAACCGGAATCTCCGGTAATCAGACCGTCATCGGCATTCTCCGCCGTCATACCGTCTGCCGCCGTGTAATTATCCAGCTCCACCTGTACCTCAGAATCCTGAATGGTTCCGTCAAATCCATACTGCTCCAGATAACCTTGATAGGAAGCATCATAAACCACAGTACCCGAAGCCGGGATCGCGTAGCTTTCCTTTGCTGCACTCCTATCATTAAGAATAATGGCAACAATTGCAAGGATTATGATAAGGACGGCTGTTATCCGAACTATCAAGGACTTCTTTGATTTCATATTGCTACCTGTGCCTTTCTAATAAATGGGGCTGCTGCAAATTAAGTCTATATGATCAATACCGTTTCATGTACTGTTGATATAGAAAATTCACAGCA
>JAFADH010000050.1 GCA_023424995.1 Bacillota bacterium
TCTTGTTGCTCCAATCGGAATTCATAAGCAAGCTTATGCTTCCTCATTCCGCTTTCATTATATCACAGTCTCCGGCTCATATGGATTCATAAGATAAGGATGCTTCACATGGCGGAATGCGCACTCGCTGTATCCGACGGTGATGCAATGACTGCCGGCATTATATCATAAACGAAAGCACATATGATAGCAATGCCTTGCATCCATGATGTGCATTCACTGTGTCCGGTGATGATATAATATCTGTCGACATTATATCATAGGAAATTTTGAATAACAATATACTTCACGATATCTTAATTATATCTTAATTATATTTCCAGGACGGGTGTATTAATACATACCTGTTCCTAATCCGTTAATATTATGATAAGATTATAATAAATGGAGGTAACCATATGAATAAAAGAATATTTTTAGTAGTACTGGACAGTGTAGGAGTTGGTGAGCTGCCGGATGCACCGGAATACGGGGATGAAGGAAGCCATACCCTGTATTCCTGTTCCCGGAGTCCGTATTTCAGCATGCCTAATATGAAAAAGCTGGGGCTGTTCCAGATTGACGGCGTGCGGGAGAGATTTCCTGAGATAGATAACAGCGAGCTCTTTGACGGGGCGGTAGCCAGGATGGCGGAACAATCGAAGGGAAAGGATACGACCACCGGACACTGGGAAATCGCCGGTGTCATATCCGGGCAGCCCTTCCCCACTTATCCGGAGGGCTTTCCCGAGGAGATCATTAAGACCTTTGAAGCACGAACCGGCAGGAGGGTAATCTGCAACCGGCCTTATTCCGGTACGGAGGTTATCCATGATTATGGCAGGGAGCATGAAGAGACCGGAGCCTTGATCGTATATACCTCAGCCGATAGTGTATTCCAGATTGCCGCCCATGAGGAGGTAATTCCTCTGACGCAGCTGTACCGGTATTGTGAAACCGCAAGGGAGCTGCTGACCGGAAAGCATGGAGTGGGGCGTGTCATTGCCAGGCCCTTTACAGGAACATATCCGGACTATAAAAGGACCGGAGGACGCCATGATTACTCCTTAGAGCCGCCCCTTACCATGCTGGATCAGCTGAAGGAGAAGGGCTTTGCAACCCTGGGGGTAGGAAAAATATATGATATCTTTGCCGGCAGGGGAATTACCGATACCGTTCGTACCAGCGATAATGCGGAGGGGATCGAGATGCTGCTTCAGCGGACCGGATGGGACTTTGAAGGCTTATGCTTCGTAAATCTGGTGGATTTTGATATGGTGTACGGACATCGCAATGATGTGGACGGTTATGCCAAAGCGTTATCCTACTTTGATGAACGGCTGCCCGGAATACTTGCAGGCATGAGAGAGGAGGACCTTCTCATCATTACCGCCGACCATGGCTGTGATCCCGGAACCTCGTCTACGGATCATTCAAGAGAATATATCCCATTGGTGATCTACGGGGATCAGGTGAGGAAGGGAACAAATCTGGGGACCAGACAGACCTTTGCGGATATTGCGGCAAGCGTGCTTGATTATTTCGGAATCGAAAGCAGAATTGCAGGAACCTCATTCCTCCCGGATATATTATAATCCGGATATCTTATAATATGGGCGGACGGCTAAGGAGTACTTGGGCAGCATAAGGAGATACACAGACGATAATATACGGAATGCGGCCGGGAGCATAGATACCTTCCGGCTGCCGACAGCTTGGATCGGAGGAACCAATGAGAGTAGTGATACAACGGGTATCGGAGGCCAGTGTGACCGTGGAGAATAGGGTCACCGGAGCCATCGGAAGGGGCTTTTTGATCTTTCTGGGCGTGGGTGCCGAGGACACCAGGGAAATAGCGGATAAATACCTGGATAAGATATTAAAGCTTCGGATTTTTCCGGATGAGAACGGAAAAACCAACCGGTCCCTTCAGGATATTCAGGGAGAGCTCCTGGTGGTCTCGCAGTTCACGCTCTATGCAGACTGCCGAAGGGGGAACCGGCCTGATTTTATTCAGGCAGGCGGTGCTGCGTTAGCCAGAGAGCTGTACGAATATGTGCTGGACAGCATAAGGGAACGGCTTGGGAAGGTAGAAGCCGGAGAATTCGGAGCGGATATGAAGGTATCATTGATTAATGACGGACCGTTCACTATAGTGCTGGATGATAAATTATTCGGAGGAACGAAAGGGTGTTGAATAACACCCTTTCCGTTGTTTACAAATGCTTTCAAGCAAACTCCATGTTCACTCATAAATTATTGGACGTACAATATATATAGTAATAAATGAATATAATGGATAGAAGTATGACCTCTGAGAATAATAATGAGATTACCAGTGAAGAGTATGCTGACCTGCTTATCAACTACAGCGGAGATGTTAATGTCATAAATGCCTTTGCCAACGCAATTGTGAATAGAATCAATTATATCTATGCATTGGTGCATATTCCTGTGGGTCAAATCACAAACAGTACGATACAGGAGTATGGTTATGCTGCTATGCCAAAGCTCTATGGACTGACCGACAGTGCGAGTCTGGAAGCATCAGGAGTTCTTAGAATCAGAAATATTCCAAATTTTAACCTGAGAGGGCAGGGGGTCCTTCTAGGTATCGTTGATACGGGCATTGATTATACGAATCCGGTTTTTATGAACGCAGACGGAACAACAAGAATTGTATCCATCTGGGATCAGACCATTGCTTCTGAGAATCCGCCCCAGGCACAGGGCTACGGAACGGTGTATACCAGGGAGCAGATCAATGAAGCCCTGCAAAGCGAGGATCCCCTGGAGCTGGTCCCGAGTACGGATACCAACGGTCATGGAACAATGGTAGCGGGAATTGCGGGCGGATCGGAGGATACGGCGAATGATTTTACCGGGGTAGCTCCGGACAGCGAGTTTGCTATCGTAAAATTAAAGCCTGCCAAGCAGTATCTGAAGAATTTTTTCTTCGTCCCGGAGGCTGCGACGGCTTTTCAGGAAAACGACATTATATTTGCTGTTGACTATCTCCTGAGCGTTGCCTTTTCTCTGAACAGGCCCATGGCAATCTGTATACCGCTGGGAACCTCCCAGGGCAGTCATAGCGGACGGGGCATTCTCAGTAATTATCTTTCACTGGTAGCTTCCACACCGGGTATTGTGATCGTGCTGCCGGCCGGCAATGAAGGGAATATGCGCCGTCATTATTCCGGTATTATTAATCCGTCTACCGGAACGGACACGGTCGAGCTTAACGTAGGAGAGGATGTAGAGGGCTTTTCCATGGAGCTGTGGGGGCTTTCCCCAAGCATATTTTCAATTGATATCCTGTCGCCATCCGGCGAATATGTTCCCAGGATATCCGTGGGAATGAATGATAACAGAGAGATATCCTTTATATTTGAAAGAACTGTCATCTATGTGGATTATCAGATGGTGGAATCCCAGACCGGAGACCAGCTGATTTTACTTCGGTTTGCTAATCCGGCTTCCGGAATATGGAGAATGAATGTATATGAAAGAGGAGACCTGCACCTGGGCTTCAATATCTGGCTGCCTATGGGGGACTTTATTACGGAAAGCACTTTTTTCACCAGATCGGATCCGTATATCACAGTTCTGGCTCCGGGCAATGCAGAGATTCCGATAACAACGACAGCCTACAATATAAGTGATGACAGCCTGTATATAGGTGCGAGCAGAGGCTACACCAGAACAAACAATATTAAACCGGATGTTGCGGCACCCGGTGTCAATATCACCGGTCCTACACTCGATGATAGTTTTAATGACTTCACCGGAACCAGCACATCTGCCGCCCACACGGCCGGCATTGCAGCCATGATACTGGAATGGGGCATCGTCAGGGGGAATCTTCCGGATATAAGCTCCGTTGAGGTGAAGAAGCTGATCTTAAGGGGAGCCAGAAGGGAGCCTGATATCATCTATCCCAACAGGGATTGGGGCTTCGGAATTCTGGATATATATAATGTATTTGACAGCCTGAGAACAGGAGTAATTGTATGACAGATGTACGTAAGACTTGTAATACATACTTCGTATGCGCAGTAAGATATCTCGCAACGCTCGGTATTAGAAAGGTACGCAAGTATGCCGGGGGCATACTTGAATTGAACGGGAAGGAAAACGCATAGATGGAGGTATTGTATGGCTGTTATTACGGAGGAACAAAGGTCTATTATTGTTAGTGAAGATTATGCCAACCTGATTATTGATTACCACAATAATCCCCAGTTGCTTAATGCAATCCCTGACTCCACCTTCCAAATCATGAATGAAACATTTGGCATTGTCTATGTTCCGGTATCGCAGGCAGCAGGAAACAATTATGATGTCTATGGGTATTCCGTAACTCCGAAGCTGTATATACTCACCAGTGAGGAGGCTTTGGAAGCTTCCGGCGTTAATAATCTGCGTAACATTCCCAACTTTAATCTGAGGGGGACCGGTACTCTGATCGGTATCGTAGACACCGGAATCAATTATAGCCTTCCCATTTTCAGGAATACGGACGGAACCTCCAGAATCTATTCCTTATGGGACCAGACAATCCAAAGTGATAATTTTCCCAGGCCGGAGTTATTCGGGACAGAATACAGCCAGGAACAGATTAATCAGGCCATTGGTTCCGAAGATCCGCTCTCGGTAGTTCCCAGTACGGATGAGAACGGACATGGAACTATGCTGGCGGCAGTGGCGGCAGGACTGGAAGTGGAGAATGAGGAATTTGCCGGAGTCGCTCCGGGGGCTGAGCTGATTATCGTAAAGCTGCATCCTGCCAAGCAATACCTCAGGGATTTTTTTGTTGTTCCTGAGCAGCCTCTGTGTTATCAGGAGGATTACATTATGTGGGGAGTGCAGTATTGCGTGGAAGCTGCCAGAAGAGCCAACCGTCCCATTGCCATCTGTCTTGGCCTCGGCACCTCCCAGGGCTCCCATGACGGAAGAACCAATCTTGGTCAGCTCTGCTCTATCCTGGCGAATGCGCCGCGGACGGGAATCGTCACTTCAGCCGGTAACGAGGGGAATCTGGGGAGGCATTTTCGAGGTACAATTGATCCGAATATAGGCAATGTAACGGTGGAGTTAACTGTGGCCGAGGGTGAATACGGATTTTCCATGGAATTATGGGGAGATACTCCCGGAATTTATTCCATGGACATTCTGTCGCCGTCGGGAGAGTACATACCAAGGATAACGGCGGGGCTAAGGATAAACCGGGAGATAGCGTTTATCTTTGAACAGACGGTTATTAACATTGAATACAGGACGGTTGAGACCGGAACCGGGGATCAGCTGATCTTTCTGCGTTTTCGCAACGTATCCTCCGGTACCTGGAGGTTCACGGTATTTGGACAGGGGGATCTGGCAACGAGCTTTAACATCTGGCTCCCGATGGGGGACCTGATATCGACGGAAACACGATTTGTCCAGCCGGATATCTATACCACGGTCCTGGATCCGGGAACGTCCGATCTGCCCCTTACGATTACCGCATACAATCCGATAAATAATACGTTATATGTGAACGCAGGCAGGGGTTTTACCAGAACCAATGACGTAAAGCCGGAATTAGCGGCTCCGGGAGTGGGGTATACTGCTCCGGATAATACAGGCAGTTATGCAGCACGCACCGGCACCGGAGTGGCTGCCGCCCATGCCACGGGTATTGTGGCACTGGTTCTGGAATGGGGAGTGGCATATGGATTCCAGCCAAACATCAGTACCGTCGAAATTAAAAATTATCTGATCCGGGGAGCCAAGAGAAGCGCGAATCTTACCTATCCGAACCGTGACTTTGGCTATGGAATACTTGATATTTTCAATACGTTTAATATTTTCCGTATTACTTCATAAATACAAAAAAATAAAATGTAATCCAAAATGTATAAAGTTTCCCATTTTACAAACAATATTGTTAGTTATTATGAAACAGCTAACTGTAAAACTAAATTACGTAAAATGGAGGAAGATCTTGTATGAAAGCAACTGGTATCGTAAGAAGAATAGATGATCTTGGTCGCGTTGTTGTTCCAAAAGAAATCAGAAGAACATTAAGAATCAGGGAAGGTGATCCTTTGGAGATCTTCACTGACAGAGAAGGCGAAATCATCCTGAAAAAATATTCTCCGATCGGTGAGCTTGGCCAATTTGCAAAACAATATGCGGATTCTCTGACACAGACAACGGGACACATTGTGGCGATCACCGACAAGGATCAGTTTATTGCAGTGGCGGGACCTACCAAAAAGGATTTGATCACAAAGAGTATAAGCCATGATCTGGAAGAGGTTATTAATGAGAGAGAAAATGTCGTAGCCGCTAAGGAAGAAAAGAACTTTATCCGTATCATGAATGAAGATGATTCAGAATTCGTATACCAGGTGATTACCCCGATTATCAGTGAAGGTGATGCCATCGGTTCGGTTATTATGCTGACCAAGGATTCCAAGACAAAGTTCGGTGAATTAGAAATAAAGCTGGCAAGTACGGCGGCTGCGTTTTTGGGAAGACAGATGGAACAGTGATTTGCGGTTTGGGATGTTGACAAAGGAACGGGTACAGGTGCGGTACAAGGGTATCCGGTTTGGAGACGTTGTCTGCAATCTATTGTATTAAGCAAAGAAAAAGCCGGGAAGAATAATGGGCTATACTTGACGACACATTATTCTTCCCGGCTTTCTCTTTGCTGAGAATTCTGCCTTAAAAAAGCCGGGAGGCGGACCGTAGGCGGCTATCCTGGAATAGCCTTCCGGTGTAATAAAGCTTTTATTGTCTGAAATTCTTGTTTTTACCGTATAATTAATAATTTCTCAATTAATGTCATAAATTTTAATTTACAGTACTATGGTCCCATGTTATTATAAGGTAAAATTGGGTATAATATATGTGGTAAGTTTTCTGCTGATGCTTGCTGCCGCAGACCGATTACATGGAGGTTATGGTGGAGAAATACGGTTTCGATGAATTTATGGATATCACAAGAAAGCTCAGAAGCGAGGAGGGCTGCCCTTGGGACAGGGAACAGACTCATGAAAGCCTTAAGACCTGCATGATTGAGGAATGCTATGAGGCTATTGAAGCAATCGATAAGAAGGATGATGTGAATCTCTGCGAAGAGCTTGGTGACATCCTGCTGCAGGTTGCCCTTCATAGTGCCATAGCAGAAGAAGCAGGTGAATTCAGCGTTGATGACGTAATTCAGGCGGTAGCCGAGAAGATGATCCGCAGACACCCGCATGTGTTTGGTGATGTTGTAGTGGAGGATTCAGCAGGGGTAGTAAGAAACTGGGATGAGATCAAGAAGAAGGAAAAGAAGGCTGCCTCCGTGATGGAGGAGATGCTGGAAGTTCCAAAAGCATTTCCGGCGACAATTCGTGCCGAGAAAGTTCAAAAGAAAGCGGCAAAATCCGGGGTGGATTTTGAGGGTTACAGGCAAGCTATGGACCGGGTCTATGAGGAGCTTGGAAAACTCTCGGAAACCATTGAAATTGGGGATAAAAGCAAGATTTTCGAGGAATTTGGAGATGCCTTGTTTTCACTAGTTAATTTGTCACGGTTTTTACAATTAAATGCAGAAAATTCCTTGACAAATGCTACTAATAAGTTTATAAATAGATTTGTAGATTACCAAAAAATATAACAAACAAATACTTTAGAGGAGGAGAAATCCATGAACAAAGCAGAATTAGTTGCAGCTATTGCAGAGAAGACAGATTTTTCTAAGAAAGATTCTGAGAAGGCATTAAAGGCTTTCATTGATGTAGTTACAGAAGAATTAACAAAAGGTGAGAAAGTACAGCTGGTTGGTTTCGGTACGTTTGAAGTTTCTGAAAGACCCGCAAGAACTGGTAGAAATCCTTTAACAAAAGAAACTATTAAGATCGCCGCTTCTAAGGCACCGAAGTTCAAAGCAGGAAAAGCTTTAAAAGACGTTATCAACGCATAGTAGCTTGAAAATGAAGGGCTGTTTTAATTCCGGATCTCATGGATTGTAGGAATTTTAACAGCCTTTTTTTATGGTATAATATCAATAGATATTATACCGCGCCGAACAAAGTGAGTGCGCATCATGGCAGGTCGTGCCAATACCATATGAGCTTGCGAATATGGTATAATATCAATAGAGGAGTGAATTAATGAGGTTAGATAAGTTTTTAAAGGTATCCAGGCTGATCAAGCGCAGGACGGTCGCTAATGAAGCCTGCGACGCAGGCAGAGTTACCGTCAATGGAAAACCGGCCAAGGCTTCTGCTGCCGTTAAGGCCGGAGACATCATCGAAATCGGATTTGGTTCCAAGGCTGTTAAGGTTGAAGTGCTTGACGTGCAGGAAACTACCAGGAAGGATGATGCCGCAGAGCTTTACAGGGTTTTATAAGCAGGCCCGGGCACGGATAATACGAGGTCATCGTGACGAAACAGTTACTTTATAAATATCTTTAGGTCCTGTCTGTAATACAAGTATCGTCATGAAGTAGGAAGTCTTCTCATATACTTAAGAAGATAAAACTTGGTCATGTTATGTGACCGGTTATCTTAAGGTTAATAAATGAGGAGGCTTTTTTGATGGAAGAGAAACAACAAATTTTAAAGGGTCACAAATTAAATATTAATGCCAGAAAAGCAGCTGCAATCACAGGTGTAAATGATGTTCTGTCCTTTGATGCGGGAGAAGTATTGCTGCAGACGGAGCAGGGAATTCTCATGATTCGCGGAACCGAGCTGCATGTGAACCGGCTGAGTCTGGAAAAAGGGGAAGTGGATATCGACGGAAGAATAGACAGTCTAACCTATTCGGATAGTTCAGGTGCCGGTAAGTCGGGAGAATCTTTATTTGGAAGACTTTTTAAGTAGCAGCCTGTGCCGGGAAATACAGGCTTTGAAAGGTATGGACATTGCTTATGAATTATGCGATTACGATAGAGGTTCGTTTCTTTCTGATATCGATACTGTGCGGTGCGCTTGTGCTGCTGGTTTATGATGTCTTACGGATTCTGCGGAGGATTATAAAACACAATTACTTTTTCATCGCCGTAGAGGATTTGATCTTCTGGGTTACAGCCGGTATATTTATCTTTGTTATGATGTACAGGGAAAATGACGGTATCATCAGGAGCTTCAGCATCATGGGCATGGCGATCGGAATGGTACTATATCATTACATATTAAGCGGGTTTATTGTTTATATTATAACTAAACTCATCCGGGCTTTACTGCGTCCTTTTGGCATGGCAATTAATATGGTGAAGAAGCTGCTCCGGTTCCTGAATAAAAAAATCGGACTATTGGCCCATTTTATTGAGAAACGATTGAAAAAACGGATGAATTCGGTTAAAATAGCCTTGAACAAGAGAAAACGCATCCTTCTGGCTGAAAGCCGGAAGAAATCACAGCAGCTTGCGCTGGAGAAAAAGAAAAGACAGGATAAGAGACAGGCGAAAAGACGCAAGGCAGAAAAAGCCAGGGCGGAAAAGCGGCAGAGGAATAACGCCAATGATGCGGATCAAAAATCCGGCAAAAGGTCCGGACGTAAATCCGGTCAAAAACCCGGCTACCGGTCTGACCGGGAAGCAGAACCTGGCCAGGAGCAAAGAACAAGCAGGACAGCGGATGCGAATTATCTGATAGGCTCTAAGAAAAAGGCAAGAGTTACTATTATGGTTAATCCGGAGGTTAAGAAAGACCGGCGGAATATAGTACATTAAGATACTCAAAATATATATTATGTTAACCCGGACGGTGGGGACAATGTTAGGAGATGAAAGATATTGAGAAGAAGGAAAAAGAATGGGACAGGCGTCGGAATTATTGCTTTTGTTGTATTGATCCTGTGCGCAATTGTTTCTTATGGCAGAATCAGCTTACAGGACCGTTATGATGAGGCACAGCTTTCCATTCAGCGCCTGAATGCACGGATCGGCGAGCAGAAGGAGCGGGAGACGAATATTAACAATCTGAAGGCCTATGTTCAGACGAAGCAGTATATTGAAGATATTGCGCGTGAAAAACTCGGATTAGTTTATGAAGATGAGATTATTTTTGAGCCGGAAGACGAAAACTAAGATTATACTTTATGAAATTAATCTGCATTATAATCTGCAAATAAAGGATTGACAACCACTTGTAAAGCAGATATAATAAAGTTCGTCACTTTGGCGAAGTAGCTCAGTTGGCGAGAGCATGCGGTTCATACCCGCAGTGTCGGCGGTTCAAATCCGTCC
>JAFADH010000054.1 GCA_023424995.1 Bacillota bacterium
AAATAAAATCTATTGCCAATATAAATATTTATACTTTCACTGTATATCTTTCAGCTCAAAAATAATCTCAGCAGCGAACTCCTTCGTGAGTTTCTCTACTTTAAAATTCAGGAAGTATACATCTTGAGTTATTAATCTGTGACCTATGAAAACATTCTTTTCTACACTGAATCCCAGCTTATTGGGGTCGTAGGTTAAAATAATACTTCCGCAAGCAGCTCTGATTTCCGCTTTACCTGGCTGCAGCAGCTTTGGTTCATATAATGTGACAAAACGTTCTATCACAGATGCAGGTGTATTTTCAAAAGTATATGTATCTTTTAAAATCATGCTTGGTTGTATCCCTTTTTGGAACTCAAAGTTACGGGTAAGGGATATAAGGTTTTTATCCGGATAAGCTTTTGCTAAATCTAAAGTAAATACTTCTCTGCATTCTGAAGAAGATTGCTCAAGAATACGGGCTGCATATTCTATTCCTGTTCCCTGGTACTTTCCGTCAATTATGGGCACTGAATGTCCTCGGGAACTATTGCACAGATAATCATAGCGTTCAGGTCCGAAGTACTGTTTTGTGTATTCTCCTGCTCCGATATCGGTTAAGATGGATTCCCCATTAATATTAAGAACAAAACTTCCAACATCGTTATGGTTATGAGGCTCATTGTTATGGCCTCCTTTCGCAGCGAAAGCAAACACGCTGTTATCTGTTTTTTTACGGGAAATCAGCCATCCTGCGTCTTTAAGGTAATAGGAAGCCTCCGTTAGTCCGCTGCCTTTCATGGAAGTATGGCTCCATATCAAATTACGGACATCAGCAGCCCAACGATAGCTGGGGTCATCGGAAAATCCGCTGCGATAGCCGATATCAGGAATCTCTACTTCTTCAAAGCGGCTTTTCAGGTAATTTGTAAGCCCGGGCTTGAAATTGGAATAAAGCGCGCCATCGGAAAAACTGACGACACTATTTCCACTTAGTAAGCATTTTTGCTGGAAGAGGGAAATCGCTTTAATCTTTTCTCCCTGCATAAGGTCAATTTTTCCGGCTGTCCGCTGTCTTAACAGCTCTGCAAAATAGACATAAAAGCCAAATCCATAATTCCAGTAGCCCAATCCCTCAGTGCAGGCTCCATCCTCCGCATATCCACTGAGGAAAGACTCCATGGCATTGATAAGCCTGAGCACTATCGGAGTTAGAACCGCACTATCCTTAATCAGATATAGGGCAGCTGCACCTACAGAACCCGCGCAGACTGCAGCCCAGTTGTTGGTACAGGTCTCCCACCAAAACATGGAATTGATCTCACCGTATGGCTCAAGGACTCTTTCCAGGATCAGCTTCCTTGCTCTGTGGACTACCAGCGGAGCCAGTCTATGCTCAAGAAGGGAACATATTTCCGACAATGCAAAGGCTGTTTCGGCAGCAAACAGGTCTACAATTTTATCGTGCTCCCTAATATCTCCATTGGTTTGATATTTCCAAGAGCCGGGCATATTGCACTTTTGTATAACAGTAATACTTTGCCCCTGCATGCAGGCGGGCAGGCACCAGGAATATTCATCGCAAATTGCCCAAATAGCATCTTCCAGGGCAGATATGTACTTATCTTCATCGTATGCCATAGCTAAGATGGCGAAAGCATTGAGCCTTCCCCGGTGGCTGAAATATTCCTTTTGGTATTCTTTCCGCGAGCCGGTAATATCAAAGAGCTTGTAATCTGAAAAGTGAAGAGAATGAATTGGCTCCTGGAGATATCTCTCTCCAGCATTAATAATTACCTGTAAATCCCCTTTGTAATAGGGACTCTCCCGGATTTCCTCCCATTTCTCAGGATTTCTGCCTTCAGCAAACAAGGCGGAGCTGTGTTGAATACTTTGGTCACCATATAGTAATGCTTCTTTGATCATATGCAGATTCATTGCTCGTCCTCCAAACTATATTTTTATATTTATCATTACATAACTAAGCAGCTCTATTAACAATTTCCCCTATGTCCTGACTTTGCAGTGAATTGCATCAAGGCACATTATGGGGTACGCTTTATCAAGCATCCTACCTTGCCAATCAGAGGCGGTACCCATTACTTTATCTGTTATAGCTGAAATCATTGAAGGTGAAATATCTATGCCTATATTTCTTCGAGCTGAGATTTTATGTCCATAGTCGTCATACCTTAGGCATACATAGCTATTGCTTTTTTATCCAGTCCATTGCAGTTTGTTTGATATTTTTTAACTGCTGCCGGATCAAATTCACCTTTCCTATGTTAAATTGCGGGAGTTACCTTTTCAGATGCTCCGCCCAGACCGTTTCAAACCACTGATTGCTGTCGGGTATCGGCTTCACATCGGCAAGCTCACTGACAAAGACACCATTATTCAAGCCGGTGACGATCCTTACATTCTTTGTTTGTTTCGATTTTCCTTGGCCTGATGTTTGTTTTGATTTGCCTTGACCTGATTCAGGGCGTCTATTATCGTGCCCGACATTACAGCTGTGATTGTACATATCGCAGCAGCAATTTACATAGCCTGATCCTCTGCTGCCGAGTTTTTCTCCGCTTTCAATCATTGCAGACAATACTGCCCGCTGCATAATTAACATGTCATAGTCTTTGAAAACCGTAATTAAGCTGCAGCCTGAGGAAAAGTCATACCTGTCAAAATAGCCGGATATAGCTTCTTCGATCTCCGATGCCAGTTCCTTCATACCTTGAAGGCTGCGGTTGTGTGCTGCCACCTTTGACATCATCCGCTGATAATAAACGGCAGAAAACACCGGTTTTACAGCTTTCACCAAGCTCTTTGTCTCTGAAAGGCAGTCGTTGGGATCCTGTATAGATGAATTCAATGACTGCTGAATTACTGCTATTAAATTCTCAACTTCCGTCAGTTTTTCTTTCATCAGCGGTTCCATCAATTTCTCGTGATCCGGCAGGCTGTCAATATTTATGTTCTGCGATTTTTTCTGCAGCCTGCCTGCGATATGAGAGGCGGCACGCAGAGAACCCACCTGGGTAGAATTAAGGGCCGAACCTCCCGGCCGGTATACGCCAAAGGTGCCTGCCGCCTCACCGGCTGCATAGAGTCCTGTGAGATTGGTCTGCCAGTTCATATCAACTTGTATGCCGCCATTATGATGCTGAACGCAAACCTTTACTTCCAGAGGTTCTTTGTAGAGGTCAATATTGTGGCTGCCATAGAGTTCTACAGCCTTTGGATTCATTTTTTCAAGCCGCTCGATTGGTGTTCCCAAAAGAGCTCCCGAGTTTTTGAGATATGCAAAGGCCTCTTCCGACAACGCCTTGAAGTCTTCATCCAGGTGCATGGGATTCTTCCGAAAATCCATATATACCTTTCTTCCCAAAAATTCGGTCTCATGGAAGACCAACATGTCTATATCCGAAGAAGCGCCAATCTTATTTACATCAAACGGCCATTGATATCCTTTAAGAAAGACCCGCTCTAAAACACCTTTTTCTGAGAGATGAGAATCAAAAAGGAATTCCCGTTCAACTCCTTCAGAATCAACCGAGTAGTATCTCGGAAGAACCTGTTGATAGGTCCCGGACACGTTCCAGCGGAATTTGACCGAAGCCAGTCCATACTGCCACTCCTGAAGATTGGCGCCTTTGACATTATTTCGCAGCAGGACACCGCTCATACCGCTTTGGCTGACAGGATAGACGGAATCATAGTAGCAGCTGCTTTGTCCGCCGGTACACCAGATAATATTTTTTGATTGGAAGAGGCTGATCTCATATTCTGCTCCCGCTTGCTTAAGTGCAATCAGACCGTATACCTGATTCTGGGCGCTAATCAGTTCAATGGCCGTGGTCTTGTCATGAATCTCAATGCCTTTCGCCATGACAGATTTTTCAAGCTGCTCAGTCATGATTTTGGAGGTAAGGGGACCGACGCTTGTCCCGCGCTGCCTCGGATCATGATCGGTCTTGTAGCCTATGTACTCGCCATATTCATTAGTCGGAAAGTCAACTCCGATCGATACCAGCTTCATAAAGGCTCTGACAGAATTGGCGGCCTCAACCAATGCGATGTCGCCGTCCATTCCGAGCCCGTCAAACAAGGTCTGTGCCATTTCCCGCACAGAATCGCTGCCGCTTGACGAAAGGGACAATTTATAGTAAGTCTGTTTGTCACTGCCGGTATTGCGGGAAGTCCCTTTTTTGATCCCTTCCGTTATAAGGCAGATATTTACTGCCCCCATGTCATAAAGACTGTCGGCAGCATTAAAGCCTGCACATCCGCTTCCCACCACGATCGCATCATATACATATGTATTGACTGCAAATGTCATAATGAACCGCTCACCTCTGTATCGGAAAACTGCACTGTTTCTGATTTCTGCACGATCCGAAGGGATTCAACATCTTCTGCAAGCTGTTGGATGCGGTCATCCTTGACAAATTCAATGATCAGACTGCAGCCGAGCGGCTTTATAAGCTTCCAGTAGTCACTCCAGTAAGAAATGCCTTTTTTTAAGGAGCATCTCACATCCTTTTTTGCCGCTTTTTCATCGGATTTCTCAAAGTAGAAGGTATGGACATTACAGATTTTATCCTTCAGCAGCTCAATCTCTTCAAGTCTTTCCTGGTGAGAGATATCAGGATTCATCTGCCAATATGTATAGAGATTGTCCGCACCGGTTTCATCAAGGAGCCTTCTGGTCACTTCCTTAGTTTCCGTGAGGGTATTCCTATGATACTCTAACCCGATTTTTATCTGATAGCCGGCAGCAATCGGACAGATCCTTCGAAGTTCTTCAATATTGTCTGAGATGACTTCTTCAAGGTTATAATCCCCATTCGTGCTGCCCGCCCATATTCGAATAAGGGAGCATCCAAGTGAAGCTGCTGTTTTTACGACAGCTTCAAAGTCATTTTCCGGATGCCGGCTTTCACCAAGGCGATAATAGCTGCCGTAAGAATAAGTGCTGATGCCGTTTATTCTTGTTAAAGCGCCTACTTCAGCGGCGAGCTCGAACTCACCGACAGGAACATGAATATCGCCGCCCCATTCTATGGTCTTAATTCCATTGTCTGCGCACAGTTGAATGATTTCCTTATAATTCAGGTTTCGAAAAGTAACTGATGTCAATCCGATCATTTTCAAATACATTCCTTTCGTTTGCTAAAGGCACAAAGCATCATGAAACAGTGCCTTTGAGCATTATTATTTTTATAGCTCCTTAAGCCAGTTTCCCTAGCATACCAAGCGTTATTTCATACAGCGGCTCTTCACCATGAATGAAGCGTTCATACTCATCCAGCATGTAAGTGCCCATTCTTCTTATTTCTTCTGTCATTGATCCTGCTCTGTGCGGTGTGATGATTATGTTGGGAACTTCCCAGATGGGGTCGTCCGGATTTAATGGTTCTTTAGGATCCGTCACGTCCAGGAGTGCGGTTCTTCGAGGTTCATCCTTCATAGCCTTGATCAGTGCGGCTTCATCTACTTGTGCTCCTCTGCCGGTATTGATGAAGGCAGCATTGGTTTTCATTTTTGAAAAATATGTTTCGTTGAGCAAACCAACGTTTTCAGGTTTATTTGCCAGATGGTTAGAAATGGTCTGGCAGTTCTCAAAAATATAATCAAGGTCAGACAGTGTAACACCAAGTTCCTCAGCATCCTTTTCTGTAAGATAGCTGCTTGTCACATATATATCCAGCTTATATGGCTTAAGGAGCTGAATGACATGCCGACTGATCTGCCCTATGCCGATCAGTCCTACTTTTGTCCCATAATTGCCGGGAAACGTATCTCCATATTGTCTTGCAGCCATAAAGCCTGATTCTTTATAACGTTGGTGAAGCTGGTAAAAACCTTTGTTGGCCAATATTATCTGCGCGGTAGTATACTCTGCCACAGGTATGGCATTGGCAGCCCACGCACTGAAAATACGAACTCCATTCTCCATATATGGCTGTGCAAAACCATTCACCGTACCAGCAGCATAAAAAACCGCCTTCAGATTGGGAAAATACCGTACGACCTCTTCCCGGGTCAGTCTGATCATCCCCCATGTTGAAAAAATAAACTCTGTACCAGCATATTTCCCAGGATTTGTATAAAGTTCAGTATGGTTAATAACAGGACAGTCTCCCACCTGTTTTTCTGTATAACAATCCCAGATTCTTTGTACATCATCTGCAATAAATAGACGCATTGCCGCTGCCTCCTTAAAGTTTTTGTATGTGGAATCCGCCATCCACATAGATATGATTGCCTGTTGCATATGTCATCCTGTCATCCGCCAAAAGGCTGATCACATTAGCGACATCCTCCGGTTTGCCCCATCGGGGTATCGGGAAGGCGCCGTCCTCAATCAGCTTGTCATACTTATCCTTCACTCCGCTGGTCATATCGGTAGCAATAACCCCGGGACGAACTTCATGAACCAGGATACCCTCTTTTGCCAAGCGGTCAGCAAAGAGCCTGGTCACCATGCTTGTTCCTGCTTTCGAGATGCAGTACTCTCCTCTGCTGGCGGACGGGACCTGCGAAGATATGGAGGTAACATTGATGATTGTGCCGGTTTTCTTAAGTCCGGATTGAATAACCCCTTTATCCGCTTCGCTTTGCCGGCTGATCATGGCTTTAGCCACTTCCTGCGTCAAAAACAAGGTTCCTTTTGTATTGATTCCGATCACATGGTCAAAGCTCTCTTCCGTCATTTCAAGCAGGTCTTTACGCTCCTTTGGAGAAACTCCCGCATTATTGACAAGCACCTCAATACTGCCGAATTGCGACAAAGCTTCCCTGACGATTTTCTTACGGTCCTCACTGTCTGCCAGATCGGCCTTTACATAATGGTACGGATACTGATTCGATATAAACCAATTGAGGTTTTCCGCATACCGTTCCTTGTCGCTGCTCGCAACAAGCACAACGTTCATTCCATCCTTCGCCAGCTGTTTTGCGATTGCCAATCCAATGCCTCTGCCTGCGCCGGTGATGATGGCTGTTTTATTTGTTGCTTTCGTCTCGCTGTTTTGCATCTTTCATAGCCTCCTTGTATAGCGGACCATAGATATCCCTGTCCTTAATCACACAGCCTGTTCTTCCGTGATCCCGCATGATCTGTGTACATTTACTGCAGGTAATGCAGCATTTTTCAGGTTTCATTCCGCCGTACCTTAAAACATCCCTCGGTGCATCAGGATAGGCAAAAGCCATACGGCCAAGACCCACGAACCGGCACTTTCCTTTGGCAAGATTGGATGCCCCTGCATAAGGGAGAAAATGACGCAGCCAGGTATAACCGTTTCCGACAACAGGAACCTTGCCGGCCGCTTCCTGAATCTTCGCCGTAAAATCAAACAGTCTTGCCACACTGTCAAGCGGATGTTCATCCGGTGTCGGAATTCCCTTGCTGGAAGTATCAAAGGGTCTTGTCACCTGAGGATATATATAATATGGATTGCCGGCCGAATTGCTCAGCAGGTCAGCACCGGCTCTAATCATCATTTTGACAAGCAAGAGGGGTTCCTCCGGGTCAAAAGTCCACATGCCGGATTTATGGACACCAAATCCGTAGGGATAAGGATGAGCATCGTATACATTGAATCTGGATGCGATGATGAATTCCTCTCCAAGCTCTTTTCTGATGAGGCGGATGATATCTAACAGCAAACGGGTGCGATTTTCCAAAGCTCCGCCGTATTTGCCGCTTCGCGTATGGGAGGCCAGCAGTTCACTTATCAGATAACGGTGACAGGCCTTGATGTCAACACCGTCAAATCCGGCTTCCTTAGCGAG
>JAFADH010000169.1 GCA_023424995.1 Bacillota bacterium
TTTGGTTATGAGACCGATCCGATGAATGAGATAAGGATAAGGCGGGATGGAAACGGAAGCATTGCCTGTGAAAGAAAAGGCTCAGGAAAAATAAGATATCTATTGGAGGAAAATAATGCTGCAGGAAAATGAAAAGCAATGGCTGGACGCCACAATTCAAAAAATCAAAGAAAAAATGGAATGGGTCAGTGAAAAATCAAAGGATAAGATACCTTATACAACGGCAGACGGAACACATGACGACCGCAGCAGCAGGGAGCTGCAATTTTCCTCGGATGACGGTATCAACTGGTGGACCAATGGCTTCTGGGGAGGCATGATGTGGCTCATGTATCAGGAAACAGGGGAGGAAAGGTATGCGGATATCGCCAGGATATCCGAGACGAAGCTGGACCGTTGTTTTCATGATTATCTGGGCCTGCATCATGATGTCGGCTTTATGTGGCTTCCCACAGCGGTTGCGGATTATCGCATAACCGGGAATCCGGAATCCAGAAAACGGGGGCTGCATGCGGCCAATCTGCTGGCGGGGCGTTTTAATCCGGCGGGACGGTTTATCCGGGCCTGGAATGATTCCCCCGTCAATGATACCAGGGGCTGGGCAATTATCGACTGTATGATGAATATCCCGCTTCTTTACTGGGCGTCTGAGGAGACGAAGGACCCCAGGTTCAGACAGATTGCAATACTGCATGCAGATACTGCCCTGGAAGCCTTTATACGGCCTGACGGCTCTTCCAATCATATCGTAGAATTTGATCCGTATGAAGGGGGAGTGGTCAAAACCTACGGCGGACAGGGATATGAGGACGGCTCCTCCTGGACCAGGGGACAGAGCTGGGCAATATACGGATTTATACTGAGCTATATACATACCAAAAAGACAGAATATCTGGATGCGGCGAAGCGCGTGGCTCATTATTTTATAGCCAATATTCCGGACAGCGGAATTATTCCGGTGGATTTCAGGCAGCCGGAAGAACCGGCATGGGAGGATTCCACTGCGGCAGCCATTGCTTCCTGCGGTTTTATAGAGATCGCGAAGCATGCGGGCGAGCACGAGAAAGGGCTTTATATAAAGGCAGCGCTAAAGCTTTTGAAAGCTCTTGAGGAGAAGCGGAGCAACTGGACCCGGGAGAAGGATTGTATCCTGGAAGGCTGCACGGCGGCTTACCATAGCAGGGAGCATCATTTTAACATCATCTACGGGGATTATTTCTTTATGGAAGCAATTTTTAAATTAAAGGGAAACGGTATACTGATATGGTAACGGAGATTGCCCGGAGGCGGATATGGCAGCCGGGAAATCATCTGTGCCGGTCAAAACTAAGAAGAATGGAGCAGGTTTCTTTTGAAGCCTGCTCTATTTTTTTAGCAAATCACCGATATTTATGATATAATGAAAGCGGAATGAGCATGATCAAGCTTGATTGAAGCATACGATCGGAGCCGGAGATTATGCACAAGCATTATGTTTGGGATATAATGCCATCAGACATTATATCAGCGCCGAGCGAAGTGAGTGTGTATTCCCGATGTGAAGCACCGCTGACATATGAGCTTGTTCATATGATATAATAAGGGCGTAATGAACATGATCAAGCTCGCTTGAATCATGTGATCGGAGCCGGAGATCATGAACATGCCCTTTGTTCATGATATAATATCCACGACAGGCAGATCAGGATATGACAGCACCTGGCATCATACATATGAAACACAGTCCAGACAGGAGAAAAGCTATGTTTGATATTGAAGAGGAATTAAAAAAGCTGCCGGCCAAGCCCGGTGTATATATAATGCGTAACGCCAAGGATGATATCATCTATGTCGGCAAGGCGATCATCCTGAAAAACCGGGTAAGGTCGTACTTTCAAAACAGCAGGAACCATACGGAGAAGATCCGGCAGATGGTGGAGAACATCGACCATTTTGAATATATCATAACGGATTCCGAGAGGGAAGCGCTGGTTTTAGAATGCAATCTCATCAAGGAGCATATGCCCAGATATAACACCATGTTAAAGGATAACAAGACTTATCCCTACATACGTGTGACCATGAATGAAGCGTTCCCGAAGGTGACCGTCACCAGGGAGCAAAAGAGGGACAGGGCAAAATATTACGGGCCGTATACCAGTGTTAATGCAGTCCGGGATACTCTGGAGCTGCTGCGGAGAATCTATAAGATACGTACCTGCAACCGTGTCCTTCCAAGGGATACGGGGAAGGAGCGCCCCTGCCTGTATTACCATATGGGACAGTGTGACGCGCCCTGCCAGGGTTATATCTCGGAAGCGGAATATAAGGCGAATATCGATGAGGTCATAGAGTTTTTGAATGGCAATTATTCCAGGGTTGCCAGGCTGCTGGAGGAGAGGATGGCAGCAGCCTCCGCGGCCCTGGAATTCGAGAAGGCGGCGGAATCCAGGGATCTGCTGGGCAGTGTGAAGCAGATAGCAAGCAGGCAGAAGATCACCAATACGGACCAGATTGACCGGGACATCATCGCCTTTGCCAGGGACAAGGATGAGGCGGTGGTGCAGACCTTCTATATCCGCAGCGGCAAGCTGATCGGCAGGGATAATTTTCATCTGGGCGGCGTGCAGGATGTAGAGGACGGCGAGGTTATGTCCAGCTTCCTAAAACAGTACTATGCCGGCACCCCATACATTCCCAAGGAGATATTCCTGGGGGTCGGGACAGAGGAGGAAGAGCTTCTGACAGAATGGCTCTCATACAAACGGGGCCAGAAGGTATATCTGAAGGTACCCCGGAAGGGGGACAAGGAGAAGCTGGTGGAGCTGGCAAGGAAGAATGCGGAGCAGGTGCTTCATCAGGATCTTGAGAAGATCAAGAGAGAAGAGGCAAGGACCACGGGAGCCCTGAAGGAACTGGCCCAATACCTGAAGCTGCCTATGGCGGACCGGATTGAATCCTTTGATATCTCCAATACCTCGGGCTTTGAATCCGTAGGCTCCATGGTGGTCTATGAGAAGGGAAAGCCGAAGAAGGCGGATTACCGTAAGTTTAAGATCAGGACGATTCAGGGTCCGGACGATTATGCATCCATGTATGAGGTGTTGACCAGGAGGTTCACCCACGGAGAGAAGGAGAAGGAAGAACGCAGGGAGAAGCAGCTGGACGAAGCACTGGGCAGCTTTACAAGATATCCTGATCTTATTCTCATGGATGGAGGGAAAGGCCAGGTGGGAATCGCGTTGCGGGTTCTGTCCGAATTAAATTTGAATATCGCCGTATGCGGTATGGTAAAGGACGATAACCACCGCACCAGGGGACTTTATTATAATAATGAAGAATTGCCCATCGATAAGAGCAGTGAATTATTCCGGCTGATCACGCGGATCCAGGATGAGACCCACCGGTTTGCCATCGAATATCACCGGAGCCTTCGCCAGAAGAAGCAGGTACGCTCCATCCTGGACGACATTAACGGGATCGGACCTACCAGGCGGAGGGCGCTGATGCGGTATTTCCAGTCGCTGGAGGCTGTCCGGTCGGCGGATGTGGAAGAGATTATGAAGGTTCCTTCCATGAACCAGCAGGCGGCGGAGAAGGTCTATGAATTCTTCCATAAACCGGTTGTGTAGTATTGATTATAAATTATTCTATGTTTCTGCCGGCGGCAGTGAAGTAGAGATTTACAGTTCATCGGCAGATATGTTATTATAGTTCCGATGAATGCATGCATAGATATGCAGGAAGAAACCATAAGGAGGCTTTATATGTATACAGTGGAACTGGTGCGTCTCATAGAGAAGATGAACCTGGAGAATTGCACGCCGGACATCGATATTAACAGCATTAAGATATCCCAGCCGGATGTGAACCGGCCGGCCTTGCAGCTGGCGGGCTTCTTTGACCATTTTGATTCGGAGCGTGTGCAGGTAATCGGCCATGTGGAGATGGCTTATATGCAGAAGATGGATAAGGACCAGAGGGTGGAGATTCTCTCCAGGCTGATGGATTTCAGAGTCCCCTGCATCGTATTCAGCAGAAATATGGAGGTCAGCGAGAATTTCATCAGGCTGGCTACTGAGAAAGAGGTTCCGATCCTGCGGACCACGAAGACCACCTCCGCCTTTATGGCTGAAGTGATCCGCTGGCTGAATGTGGAGCTGGCTCCCCGGATCACCATCCACGGCGGGCTGGTGGATGTATACGGCGAAGGCATCCTGATCATGGGAGAAAGCGGTATCGGCAAGAGCGAGGCTGCCCTTGAGCTGATTAAGCGCGGGCATCGTCTGGTGGCTGATGATGCGGTGGAGATCAAGAAAGTAAGTGACGAGACCTTAATTGGCACCGCTCCGGATATTACGAGACATTTCATCGAGCTTCGAGGCATCGGAATTATCAATGTGAAGACCCTGTTCGGTGTGGAAAGCGTTAAGAATACCCAATCCATCGATCTGGTCATTAAACTGGAGGAATGGAATAAGGACAGATCCTACGACCGCCTTGGTCTGGAGGAGGATTATATTGAATTCCTGGGCAACAAGGTGACCTGCCACTCCATCCCCATCCGTCCCGGCCGGAATCTGGCTATCATCTGCGAGGCGGCGGCGGTTAATTACCGTCAGAAGAAGATGGGATACAACGCGGCGCAGGAGCTTTATAACCGGGTCACCAACAACTTAAAGAAGAACGATTTTTAAACATAATATTTTTACGAAGGGATAGAATAATTACAATGGGAAAAGTATGTTTCGGAATTGATATCGGCGGAACCGCCGTAAAAGCAGGATTGTTTGATACAGAGGGAAATTTGATCGATAAATGGGATTTTTCCACTCAGGTAACAGGGGACGGAAGAGATATTGTCAAGGATGCGGGTAACTTCGTAAACCGTAAGATCAGCGAATTGAAGCTTGACAAGAAAGAGATTCTCGGTGTGGGAATCGGTATTCCCGGCCCGGTCAAGGAAGACGGAGAGGTACTGGAATTAGCAAACCTCGGAGGAGGATATTTTAATATCGCAGAAGTGATGCATGAGGTGACCGGACTTAAGGTAAAGGCCGGTAACGATGCTAATGTAGCGGCCCTGGGAGAACAGTGGATGGGCGGCGGCAAAGGCTATGAGAACCTGGTGCTGGTTACCCTGGGCACCGGCGTCGGAGGCGGAATCATCCTGCACGGCGCGGTACTGGCAGGCAGTAACGGAGCGGCCGGTGAGATCGGCCATATCTTTGTGGATGACAAAGAAGAGGATTCCTGCGGATGCGGCAAGCAGGGCTGCCTGGAGCAGTATGCGTCCGCTACGGGAATTGTCCGTCTGGCCAAGGGGATTTTAAGTAAATCCGTGGAAGCCTCCTCCCTCCGGTCATATAATGAGATCAGTGCCAAGACGGTGTTCGACTGTGCAAAAGCCGGGGACAGACTGGCTCTGGAGATCGTAGACAGGGCTTGCTATTATCTTGGTGTTGCACTGGCACACATCGCGCAGGTAATCGATCCGGAGATATTTGTGATCGGCGGCGGCGTATCCAAAGCAGGCGATATTATTACGGAGACTATAAAGAAGCATTATAACGTGCGTGTTATGGATGCCCTGAAGAATAAGGAATTTAAACTGGCTACTCTTGGCAATGACGCCGGTATCTACGGAGCGGCAAAGCTGATTCTGGAATAAGAGAGGAAGCTGCGTGCCGGGGCTAAATAGCCGCCGGATTCTGGCATAGAAACGGTTCGGCGACGCATATTGTGAATAGAGTAGATAACAGAGGACGTAAACAGGTAGGAGGCTCATTTTGGAGGATCAATTTTATCAGGACTTAATTCACATACTACCGAAAGAGCAGATCAAATTAAAGGAGCCTATGGCAGAACATACTTCACTGCATATCGGAGGAGCGGCGGATTATTATGCCGTGCCCGGCACGAAGGAGGAGCTGGCAGCCGTCATCCGACTGTGCAGGATGGAACACATGCACTATTATATCATGGGGAACGGCAGCAACCTGCTGGTCTCTGATTCCGGTTACCGCGGTGTAATTATCCGGCTGGGAGAAGAATATGCCGGAGTCCGGGTAAGGGAAGACGGACATGTCACCGCAGGATCCGGAATACTGCTGTCCAGGCTTGCCAATGTGGCCGCCGAGCATAGTCTTACCGGCTTGGAATTTGCCTCCGGCATTCCGGGCACCCTGGGAGGCGCGGTCACCATGAATGCAGGTGCCTACGACGGTGAGATGAAGCAATGCCTCACAGGGGCAAGGGTCATGGATGAAGAGGGCAGTGTCCTTGCGCTTAGCGCAGAGGAGCTGAAGCTTGGCTACCGGACCAGTATATTGCAGTCAGGCAGCCTGATTCTCCTGGAGGCTGATATATTGTTAAAGCCGGGAGATCAAAGTGCGATCCGGCAGAAGATGAATGATTTGAACAGGCAGCGCCGGGAGAAGCAGCCCCTGGACCAGTATAGCGCCGGCAGCACCTTTAAGAGACCGCCGGGAAATTATGCAGGCAAGCTGATCAGCGAAGCGGGGCTTCGGGGCTACCAGGTGGGCGGAGCGGCAGTATCGGAGAAGCACTGTGGTTTTCTGATTAATAAGGATAATGCTACGGCAAAGGATTTTGCTGCATTGATTGAGGATGTCAAACGTATCGTATATGATAAATTCGGAGTCAGACTGGAAGCGGAAGTAAAATTCCTGGGTGATTTCGGGTAATATAAGTTATCAGAAGATGTCCTTTATCTTCTGATAAAAGGCGCAGTTTTTTGCGCCGTGCATCTCGATTATCGGAACCGGGTTTTGTTCCGATAATATAAGCTGCCGGAAACTGCCTTTGAACTTCCGGTAACGAGCACCGTTCCTGTGCCGTACAGGATGTGCGCAATGTACCAATGACAAAGATATTGCATTACGGAAGATGCTGCAAAGAAGAAGGAATGAGCTTGTGGGTATGGAGCTTGAACGGGAATCTGGCGGTTAAATGGAGGTAATTGTGAGGTTTGTTATCGTAACAGGTATGTCGGGAGCAGGCAAGAGCTCCGTGTTAAAGATGCTGGAGGATGCAGGGTATTTCTGTGTGGATAACCTGCCGATCCAGCTGGTTAAGAAGTTTGTCCGCCTGATCGTGCAGGGAAGCCAGAAGAAGGTGGCATTAGGGATCGATATCCGAAGCGGACAGGCACTGAGGGAGATAGAGACGGTGCTGGATGATATCTCCAAGTCCGGCTACCGGTATGAGATCCTGTTCCTGGATTGCTCCCAGGAGGTTCTGGTAAAGCGGTATAAGGAGACCAGGAGAAGCCATCCCCTTTCCGAGGAAGGCAGGGTGGAGAAGAGCATCGTATTGGAGCGGGAACGGCTGGAATTCTTAAGAAAGAAAGCGGATGTTATTATCGATACGACCCACCTTTTGATTCGTGACCTGAAGGCTCAGATCAATAAAATCTTCGTAGAGGATGCAAAATTCAACAATTTCTTCATTACAATACTTTCTTTCGGCTTCAAATACGGGATACCGGTAGATTCCGACCTGGTTTTTGATGTCCGCTTCCTTCCGAATCCGTTCTATATAGCGGAATTGAAGAAGCTTACCGGGAACGATGCGCCGGTGAAGAATTATGTGTTAGAATCGCCTGCCGCCTCCGTTTTCCTGGATAAACTGGAGGAAATGCTGCTCTTTTTGATACCGAACTATATTGAGGAGGGCAAGAACCAACTGGTGATCAGCATTGGCTGCACCGGCGGCAAGCACCGCTCGGTCACTTTGGTGAATGAGATGGCGGCGCGGCTGAATAACAGGTCATATGGATTAAAAGTTGAACATAGAGATATATCAAAGGATGTGTAGGCATGTCATTTTCAAAGGATGTAAAAGAGGAGCTTTCCCGGCAGTTTTCCAGTGCCAGGCACTGCAGGCTTGCGGAAGCGGCGGCAATTCTTTCCAGTGAAGGACGGATTCTTCACACGCAAAAGGGGCATTTACTTAAATTACAGACGGAAAATCTGGTTGTAGCAAGAAAATACTTTACATTAATAAAAAAAACCTTTAATATAAATAATGATGTTTCTGTTAAAACTAATATCAGTGCAAAAGATAGTCGTGTGTATTCATTAATCATTCGTGATCCCAAAGCAGCTGATCTGATTTTACAGGCGACCAAATTATCACGTGACTTGCTTAAGGCGGATCCTGTGATTACACAGAATGCATGCTGCAAACGAGCATTTATCAGAGGAGCTTTTATTGCTTCCGGTTCCATGAGTGATCCAAAAAAGGCATATCATTTTGAGATTGTTGCCGACGGCGAGGAGAAGGCCGGGCAGCTTCGCGATCTGATACAAGCCTTCTCGGTGGATGCGAAGATAGTGATGCGTAAAAAGAATTATGTTGTGTATGTGAAGGAAGGCTCTCAAATCGTGGATCTGTTGAATGTCATGGAAGCACATGTGGCTTTAATGGATCTGGAAAATGTTAGAATACTAAAGGAAATGCGCAATTCAATTAACCGGCAGGTAAATTGTGAGGCTGCAAACATCAGTAAAACGGTGGCCGCTGCATCAAAGCAAATTGAGGATATTATCTATATCCGAGATAATGTGGGGTTGGGGGATCTGGCGGACGGGTTGGAGGATATTGCAAGACTTCGGATCGAGTATCCGGAGGCTTCTTTAAAGGAGCTTGGTGCAATGCTTTTGCCCCCCATCGGAAAATCAGGTGTTAACCATAGATTACGGAAGTTAAGTATGATAGCAGAAGAGTTGCGGGAGCATAAGGAGGAAGATAGTCATGAAATGTAAGGAAATGGTAATTAATATTCCGAATGGCTTAGAAGCCAGACCAGTAGCGTTGCTTGTTCAGGTTGCCAGCCAGTATGAATGCAGTATTCATGTAGCTACCAGCGATAAGCGTGTCAATGCAAAAAGTATTATGGGCATGATGAGCATGGGTATTTCAGCCGGTGAGACGGTTACGGTGACAGCAGACGGTCCGGACGAGGATGCGGCAATTGAAAATATTGAAAAATATTTAAGCAGCAAATAAGGTTCCACAGGAAGCGGATCGGCGTACCGGCTTTTCATCCGCATATAGATGTAATATTTATATATAAGGAGCACAGCGGGCAGCTGTGCTCCTTGCACGTATATATGGAACGGGAGGGACCGGCTCCGTGAATATAGCCGCTCAACGGAATGTTACAAAAAAATATAAAGAAATAAGCCGGGTTATATGATATACTGGACTACATAAACTATCTTATGCGAAGTATGCAGGCAAAAACGTGGTTAAAATTCATTCCCGCATTCCGTACGCTCCGCTTTGCGGTATATTTGACTCAAATCCAGTCAGCGCAGCCCGCTGCGCCTCCCTCATTTGAGCCGGATCTCCCACAAACTGTAACGCACAGACCACAGAAAGTAATTTTCTATACGCTCCAGGAAAGGTGTGATGACGGCATGTCAGATAAGAAGATTCACCATAGAAAAAAGAAAAAATCAAAGAAGGTAATCTGGATACTATTGGCAGAGTTCTTAATCCTGGCGACCATATTCGGCGGATACCGCTTCTATATATATTTACAGGACCGGCAGGAGAGAGGGACCGTGGATTCCGAGGATGATCTGTCCGGACTGACGAAGGAGCAAAGAGAAGCCAGGGAGGAACAGGAGCGGCTGCGCAGGGAAGAGGCGGACCGGCAGGAGCTGGTGAAGCAGGCGGACCAGCTGGCCTTCGGTTATGATTACGAGGCAGCCGTCGATCTGCTGAAAAGCTATACAGGAAGCGAAGGCAGCTACCAGGTCTATACTTCCCTGGTAAAGGCTATCGAACGCCTGGAGGAAGAGAAGGCTTCCCTGTCCTTATACGGAGGTGTCTACCGCTCCGTATTTGAGATCAGCCATCTGTATTTCGGAGCCCTGATTGCCGATACCTCCCGGGCTTTTGACGGGGATGGGGACGCTGTGGGCTATAACAAATACAACATTACGGTGGCGGAATTTGAGAAGCTGCTGCAAATCCTGTATGACCAGGACTATATATTGGTTAATATATCGGATATCTATACCCTGGAAACCAGGGAGGACGGCTCCGTCAGTTATGTACCGAACAAATTCTATCTACAGAAGGGCAAGAAGCCGATCATCCTGTGTGAAGAGAATGTATCCTATTTTGATTATATGCAGAATGACGGGTTTGCCTCCAGGCTGATACTGGAGGAAGACGGGAAGCTGACGAATGAAATGCTGTTAAGCAACGGCACAACCTCTACGGGTTCCTTCGATATCGTACCCATTGTAGATGCATTTGTAGAGAAGCATCCCGACTTTTCCTACCGGGGAGCGAAGGGACTCCTTACCTTAACAGGATACAAAGGAATCTTCGGTTACCGGACGGAGGACACGGCATCGGAGTCCTATCCGGAGGAAGCGGAGGCAGCAAGGAAGGTCGCGGAGGCCTTAAGGGAGAGCGGATGGGAATTCGCCTGTCACAGCTGGGGCTATAAGGATATGAATTCATCCGGTGTCCAGCTTCTTAAGAGCGATACGGGGCGCTGGCTGGAAGAAGTGGGATCCATCGTCGGCCCCACCGAGATCTATGTATTCCCCTTCGGTAATGATATCGAGGCGGGAGGCGGCATCTACAGCGGAGAAAAGTATAAATTCCTGAAGGAGAGCGGTTTTAATGTGTTCCTGGGAGTATATAAGGAGCCCTGGCTTCACATTAAGACGAAATATGTCAGAATGACCAGACGTCCCGTGGACGGCCAGGCCTTACTGGAATATCCCGACAGACTGGCGGACCTGTTTGATGCAAAGGATATTATCGATCCCCTCAGACCGGCCAGGAACTGGTGATAACAAAGAAGAGATGAGGCCGTAATCAGATGCCGGGATTGTAATTTCATATGGATTATACTATAATAATAACTGATATTACATACGGAATATCAGTTATTTTATTATGGATACCAGGTACTGGTACTCTGTAACCCTTAAAGCTTTACTTTGTACTTTTCTGATTGTCCGACTGCGGCGTTGTCGTCAGTTGCTGTAGCCCCCGCTGCAGCGCCCTCCTCCGCCTTGCATTTGAACAATCATCCTGCACCCAAAGCAAAGATTAAGAAGTTACAGGTACTGGCGTCATGATTTAGAACGGAGAAAAGTTATGGATTTTACCCATTTACATTTACATACGGAATATAGTCTCCTGGACGGCTCGGGTAAGATAAAGGAAATGATTCACCGGGCGAAGGAGCTGGGGATGGACAGCATCGCCATCACGGATCACGGAGTGATGTACGGAGTGATCGACTTCTATAAAGCGTGTCTGGCGGAGGGGATCAAGCCGGTCATCGGCTGTGAGGTATATGTAGCTCCGAATTCCAGATTCGACAGGGAGGCGGGAGCTTCTGAGGAACGCTACCACCATCTGGTCCTGCTGGCAGAGAATAACCAGGGTTATCAGAATCTAATGAAGATCGTATCCAAGGGCTTCCTGGAGGGCTTCTATTATAAGCCGAGAATTGACCGTGAGGTACTTCAGGAGTATCATGAGGGTATTATAGCCCTAAGTGCCTGCCTGGGCGGTGAGATTCAAAGCAACCTCCTGAAGGGCTTCTATGCGGAGGCGAAGACGGCTGCCTTAAGGCTCCGGGATATATTCGGGAAGGACAACTTCTTCCTGGAACTGCAGGATCACGGAATGCAGGAGCAGAAGACGGTGAACCAGGCGCTTCTGCGGTTATCCCAGGATACCGGAATCGAGCTGGTGGCCACCAACGATGTGCACTATACCTTTGCAGAGGATACGGAATCCCATGACATCCTGCTGTGTATCCAAACCCAGAAGAAGGTTACGGATGAAAACCGGATGCGTTATGTGGGCGGGCAGTATTATCTGAAATCACCGGATGAGATGTATGAGCTCTTCCCTTATGCGAAGGAAGCCCTGGCAAGGACCCATGCGATTGCCGATAGATGTAATGTCACCATTACCTTCGGCGAGTATAAATTGCCGGTATATCCGGTTCCGGAAGGCTATACGGCTTATGAATATCTGGAATTGCAGTGCCGTGAAGGACTGCAGAAGAGATACCGGCCGGTTCCCCAAGAGCTCTGGGAACGCATGGCTTATGAGCTGGATACCATCAGCTCCATGGGCTTCGTGGATTATTTCCTGATAACCTGGGACTTTATCAAATATGCCAAGGATAACAATATCATTGTAGGCCCGGGACGGGGCAGTGCGGCGGGCTCCATCGTATCCTACGCCCTGGAGATTACGGATATTGATCCGATCAAATATAACCTTCTGTTCGAACGGTTCCTGAACCCGGAGCGTATCTCCATGCCCGATATCGATATTGACTTCTGCTATGAACGCAGGCAGGAGGTAATCGACTATGTTACGGAGAAATACGGCAAGGATAAGGTGGTACAGATCATCACCTTCGGAACCATGGCGGCCAGAGCGGTAATCCGGGATGTGGGACGTGCGCTGGATATGCCCTATGCCCAGGTGGACACAGTGGCTAAGATGATTCCCACGGAGCTGGGAATTACCATCGAAAAAGCCCTTCGGATCAATAAGGATCTGAGCCAGTTATATGAGACTAATTCCGATGTGAAATATCTGATTGATATGTCCAAGAGACTGGAAGGCTTGCCGAGACACACCTCCATGCATGCGGCGGGAGTAGTGATCGGCAAGGCAAGCATCGATGAATTTGTCCCGCTTTCCAGATCCTCGGATGATTCCGTTACGACGCAGTTCACCATGACGACCCTGGAGGAGCTGGGTCTGCTTAAGATGGATTTCCTGGGCCTTCGTACCCTGACGGTGATTCAGAATGCGGAAGCCCTGGTGAACAGGAACAGGGAGCCGGATAATAAGCTGGATATGAACGCCATCGATTATTCGGATGAGAAGGTATTCGAGCTGATCGCCTCTGCCAGGACGGAAGGTGTGTTCCAGCTGGAAAGTGCGGGTATGAAAAGCTTCATGAAGGAATTAAAGCCCCGCAGCCTGGAAGATATCATCGCAGGCATTTCCCTCTACCGTCCGGGTCCCATGGATTTTATCCCGAAGTATGTCAGGGGCAAGAATGAAGCCGGAAGTATCGCCTATGAATGCCCTCAGTTAGAGCCCATCCTGGCACCGACCTACGGCTGTATCGTATATCAGGAGCAGGTTATGCAGATCGTGCGTGAGCTTGCCGGCTACAGCCATGGACGAAGCGATCTGGTGCGCCGTGCCATGTCCAAGAAGAAAGAATCCGTAATGATTAAGGAGCGGAAGAACTTCGTATATGGGAATGAAGAGGAGGGAGTTACCGGCTGCGTGAAGAACGGTATTCCGGAAAAAGTAGCGAACCATATCTTTGATGAGATGATGGATTTTGCCAAGTATGCCTTTAACAAATCCCATGCGGCGGCTTATGCGGTGGTTTCTTATCAGACCGCTTATTTAAAATGCTATTATCCGGTGGAATTCATGGCGGCGCTTATGACCTCCGTAATTGACAACCCGGGTAAGGTAAGTGAATATATCTATACCTGCAGGCAGATGGATATTGAGATACTGCCTCCGGATATTAATGAAGGAGATGCGGTATTCACGGTATCGAACGGTGCCATCCGTTATGCCCTGGCAGCTATTAAGGGAGTGGGAAGGCCGGTGATCGGGGCAATTACGGCGGAACGTGAGGAGAACGGACCCTTTACCAGCCTGAAGGATTTTGCCCTTCGGTTATCCGGCAAGGAAGTGAATAAGCGTACGATTGAAAGCTTTATCAAGGCAGGGGTATTCCAGGAGCTCCATCCCAACCGCAGGCAGCTGATGATGAGCTATATCCAGATTCTGGACAGTATTGCGGCAGACAAGAAGAAATCCCTGACCGGACAGATGAGTTTATTTGATTTTGCGGGAGAGGAAGAAAAACCGGATTATGAGATGAATCTGCCTGATGTAAGCGAATATGGCAAGGAGCAGCTTCTGGCTTTTGAGAAGGAGGTGCTTGGCATCTATGTGAGCGGACACCCTCTGGAGGCTTTTGAGAACCGGATCAAGCTCAATGTGACCGCCAACTCCAATGATTTTGCAATTGATGAAGAGACGGACAGGCCAAAGGTAGCGGACGGCAGCCAGCAGCTGATCGGCGGCATGATTACTGCCAAGACCATAAAGTCCACCAGGAATAACAGCATGATGGCTTTCATCACTCTGGAGGATTTATTTGGTGTGGTTGAGGTTATAATATTCCCGAAGGATTATGAGAAATACAAAGCCATGCTGGAACAGGACAGCAAGATATTCGTCCGGGGCAAGGTTACGGTGGAGGAAGAGAAGGCAGCGAAATTGATCTGCCAGGATATCATCGCCTTTGACAGCATAACCCAGGAGGTGTGGATCAAGTATCCCAGCCTCGCTGCGTTCCAGAAGGACGAGGAAGCCCTGTACCGGCTCCTTGACGGCTATGACGGCAATGATGCTGTGATCGTATTCTGTGAAAGTGAAAAATGCATGAAAAAACTACCGAAAAGCAGGAATATTAAAGCAGATAAGGACTTAATCGGTCGTTTAATATCGATTTATTCAGAAGAAAATGTTAAAATTACAGAAAAGAGTATTGAAAAACAGCGAAAAATGGATTAGAATACTGACTTAGTTATTGCAATCGGTTTCGTAGGGAAATATAATTTTTGGAATGTAATTAGATACCGGTATACGGTATTGTTGGAGGTTATTTATAATGGGAAGTAATGTTAAGACAATCGGTGTATTAACCAGCGGCGGGGATGCACCGGGTATGAATGCTGCAATCAGAGCTGTTGTCAGAACGGGATTGGCAGCGGGCCTTAAAGTAAAAGGTATCATGAGAGGCTATCAGGGTCTGTTGGAGGAGGATATCATAGATATGGATTCCAGAACCGTATCGGATATTATCCAGCGGGGCGGTACGGTGCTTTATACTGCAAGATGCCTTGATATGTTAAAGCCTGAGGTACAGGACAGAGCTGCTGAGATCTGCAGGAAGCATGAGATCGACGGCCTGGTGGTAATCGGTGGGGACGGATCCTTCCGCGGAGCCCAGACGTTAGCGAGAAGGGGTATTAATGCGGTGGGTGTTCCGGGAACCATAGATCTTGACATTACTTGTACGGACTATACCATCGGCTTCGATACTGCCGTGAATACGGCGATGGAAACCGTGGACAGGGTACGGGATACCTCCACCTCCCATGAAAGATGCAGCATCATCGAGGTTATGGGAAGACATGCCGGATATATTGCCCTATGGTGCGGTATTGCAACCGGTTCGGAAGAGATTCTGATCTCTGAACGCTATGATTATGATGAGCAGAGAATCATCAATACGATTATTGATAAACGCAAGCTTGGCAAGAAGCATTATATTATTGTAAATGCGGAGGGTGTCGGGGATTCGGGCGGCATGGCAAAGAGAATTGAAGCTGCTACCGGCATGGAGACCAGAGCCACTATCATCGGTCATGCACAGCGCGGCGGAAGCCCTACCACCAGAGACCGTGTCTATGCTTCCGTGATGGGGGCAAAGGCGGTGGATCTTCTGATTGAAGGGAAGACGAAGAGGATTGTGGCATATAAGGACGGGCAGTTTGTTGATTTTGATATTGAAGAAGGACTGGCTAAGACGAAGGATATTGATCAGTATATGTATGAGCTGTCTATAAGGCTTTCCAGGAGATAGAGGCAGCTGGAGTAATTTATATAAGGTAGTAACAAAGGGACGGGAGCAGGTGCGGCAGCTGGGGTATCCGGTTTGGAAACGTTGTCTGCAATCTATGGTACTAAACGAAGAGGAAGCCAGAAAGAATAATGGGATATAAGTAACAGCATCCGGCGGGTCGTTGCATATGTGCATCCGTGCACAATGCAACTCGATTCGACATCCGTGTCGAATTGCCCCTGGGTTACGCACATTATTCTTCCTGGCTTTCTCTTCGTTAAGTACCATCACGATTTTGACAAAATGTTTCCAAACCGGATACCCCAGCTGCCGCACCTGCTCCCTGAGCTTGGCTGGCTGTACTTAAAAGCATTATGGCGAAGCCTAAGTTTTTCATTTTGATAAAAATGTGGTTGGCTTATTTGCCGCATATATTTATGGATGCAGTTCATGATAC
>JAFADH010000260.1 GCA_023424995.1 Bacillota bacterium
AACCTTCTTCCATTCAAAGCTTTGAATAATGGGATGATCCCACCATAATTCCGTACGGTTTCCGAATAAGACACCCAGGCGGTTCATGAGAGCAGTACGCTCCCTCGGCGGTGACATGGATAATACGGATATCTCGCCGGAATTTGCAAGGAGCATACCGCTGAGCAGCTTCATCGTGGTACTCTTCCCTGCGCCGTTGGGACCTGCATAGGCTGCAAATTCCCCTTTCCTGACAGTAAAGGATACATCGTCAAGAGCAGTGATGATCCTTTTCTCAGGCTTAATCAGGTTTTTAATTAATCCCCGGCCGGTATTATCCCGCTGCCACTGGATGAAGTTCTTCGTAACATGGCTTAATTCAACGGCGGAATCCATAGGGAACATACCGGTTTGATCCTTTAATAACATAATGGTTCAGTCCTTTCTTAAATAGATAGCCTGCGGCAAGTGACAAAAGCAGTGCAAATGCAAGCGGATAATATTCGTTGAATAGATGCGGGGGTTTTCCAAGCAGGCACAGGGATGGAAACCATGCCATCAGGCCTTCCGGAATTATGGTGAGCAGCGGCACCTGGATTGCAGGGGGCATACCCGATAAAGGAAAGGTACTGAGCTGCCAGGTTCCTTCAATTGCCGTCATAGATATCTCTTCCGCTGCCACGGGTGCATAGAAGGCGGCCGTGGATACCAGATACGACCGGGCAATAATAATTGCCAGCGTAGCCATCGTATAGATGATCAGTGCCGCAACCCACCGGAAGGTAATCTCAAGTGACAGTCTCCTGACTGCCGTCACCATGAGGATACAGCCTATTACAAAATTACACCCGCCCGTAAAGGGCATAAAACCGCTGGTGGTAAGCTGTACCTTAAGAGGCAGCGGCTGCAGGAACAGATGCTCCAGCTGACCGCGTCCGATAATCCGGCTGATGTGGATGTTATTGCCCGATCCGAACAGAATGAATACTCCGGTAGTGATTGTAGAATATGCCATCATGAATAGGACCTCGTCCACACTCATGCCTCCGATTCCGCCAAAACGCACTGCAATCAGATATACGCCCGATACAACGGACAGATTGGATATTACATCGGCCAAAATCCCTGCACCCGCATATTTTGTATCCCTTAAAAGCCACACCAGATCCATCTTGGCCGATATGGCAAGCAGACGTAAAATTCGCCTTATATTAATCTTAACCTCCATAGCTTACCATCCCTTCCTGAGATTTTTTGAATATGAACAGCACCGCGGGCCATAGAATTACATTCCATGTAATCTGCAGACCCAGAGTACTGAACGGATCGGCTATACCGGCCCATATGGAAAGCGTCGCACCTCCCAGGCAGGCAAAGGGCTGATACCGCAGGACATCTCCGATTCCGAACGGCAGCAGGCTGATGGGTATAACGGTGCCTGACAGCAGGGAAACGATCGCCATACGGATCCGGCTCACCAGCCAGCTTACGTTCCGTAACTTAATGGACAGGCAGGCAAACAGAATGTCAATGGCAAAGCCCAGGGAGACGCACAATAACAAACTGGGCAGAAACCATAAGGAAGCCGGCAGAAGCCGTACTCCGAACAAAGGGGAAAGTATTGCCATCGGTAAGGTAAATAACAGGAAACCAGGTAACCAGCCTCCTGCGGTCTGTGACATAAGCTGCCCCAATACGGACATGGGACGGCCGTAAAGCTTCATTAATATTCCCTCGGAGAGCCATCCGGAAGCAGCTGTCTGCACCACCAGCATATAGGTTAACAGTGTACTGACATAGGTGTAGGTAAGCATCTGCTGCAGGCTCATCCCTACCTGAACGCCGGAGGACATTACTACTCTCCACAGAAATATCTGAGGTATCAGAGTGAATATTTTGATTAAAATGTCCGGCATGAGGTACAGGATTCCTCCATTGGTTTTCTCAAGGCATGACATCTGGGCTGATTTCATATATTTGAACATTTCTTCATACTCCTTAATAAATCGTAATTTTGGGCATAAAAATACCCGGTTATCCGTAAGGAATAACCGGGTCTATGACACATGATCAAGTCTGCGGTCAGGCAGGACTTACATGGGGCAAGAGGCATTCCATACGGTAAAAATGAGCGCAGTTATCCCGTAACAGGACAAAATCAACTGCAATTACAGGCGAAAGGGCAGACTTCACCCATACCTGTAAATCATTAAATGAAATGCCTTTCACACATTCGCAATTCATATATACATTGCCGTTGCTTGAAAAAGCCATCATATTCATACCTCTCACCACCTTTCTTATATGGATGATATACATTATACCTTGAATATGCAGATCAGGAATTATATCAATCTGCTTACCGTGGATATTATATTCTGTGTTCTCAGAATTGTCAATCACAAATGAGAAAAAAAGTTAATTAATATTCTTGACAAAAATATAATAAAGTTTTAAAATAGTAACAGTAATTATTACTATTATTATTTTAGGAGGTAACATATTATGTCATTAATCGGAACGGAAGTTAAGCCCTTCAAGGCAAATGCCTATCACAACGGTCAGTTTATCCAGGTTACGGAAGAAAGCTTTAAAGGAAGATGGAGTGTTGTATGCTTTTATCCGGCGGATTTTACCTTCGTGTGCCCCACGGAGCTGGAGGACCTGCAGGAGCATTATGATGCGCTTAAGAAGCTCGGAGCGGAAGTTTATTCGGTATCTACGGATACCCATTTCACCCATAAGGCCTGGCATGACAGCTCAGAGGCCATTAAGAAGATAACATATGTTATGATAGGTGATCCTTCCCATACAATCTCCCGGAACTTTGATGTATTAATTGAGGCGGACGGAGTTGCTGACCGCGGGACATTCATCATCGATCCGGATGGGCTTATCCAGTCCGTGGAAATCAATGCCGGCAATATCGGCCGTGATGCCGCAATACTGATTGACAAAATCAAAGCGGCCCAGTATGTCAGAAATAATCCTGACGAGGTGTGCCCGGCCAAATGGAAAGAGGGAGCCGCAACCCTGAAACCCAGCCTTGATTTAGTAGGAAAGATCTAATTCACACGGCAAATTTGAGCCGGTGCCCAAATCAGCGGGTATCGGCAGCATGGAGGATTAATATGCTGGATGCAGATATTAAAAAACAACTGGAGTCCTATCTTCAGCTGATGGAAGGCGATGTGCTGATTCGTTTCAGTACGGGAGAGGATAAGACTTCCGGGGACATGGCGGATTTTCTGGAAGAGATCGCAGCCATGACTTCAAAAATCATCCTGCGGCAGGAGGTACTGCCCAGAACTCCCAGCTTTCAAATCAGCCGTACGGATCAGAATAGCGGAGTGACCTTTGCAGGAATTCCTCTGGGTCATGAATTCAACTCCTTCGTACTGGCACTGCTGCAGACCAGCGGAAGAGCTCCCAAGGTGGACCACAGCTTGATCGGACGGATCAAAAAGCTTACCGGTGAGTATCATTTTGAAACCTATGTCAGTCTGACCTGCCACAACTGCCCCGATGTGGTTCAGGCACTCAATATTATGAGTATCATAAATCCCGGCATTACCAGTACCATGATCGACGGTTCGGTATTCCGGGAGGAAGCCGAGGGCAGGGATATCATGGCCGTACCCACCGTATATCTGAACGGAGAGTTATTCGGAAGCGGCCGTATGACACTGGAGGATATCCTGTATAAGCTCGGTGCCTCCTCCGACTTAACGGAATTCGAGAACAAGGCGCCCTATGATGTACTTGTGATCGGCGGCGGACCTGCCGGAGCGGGTGCAGCCATCTATGCCGCCCGCAAAGGAGTGCGTACCGGTATCGTGGCTGATCAGTTCGGCGGCCAGGTCCGGGACACTCTGGGAATCGAAAATCTTATCGGTATAAAGTATATTGAAGGTCCCGGACTGGCGGCCAATCTGGAAGAGCATGTGAAGGCCTATGACGTAGATATCATGAAATCCCAGCGCGTAAAGGAGCTTAAAAAGAACGAATATATCGAGCTTCTGCTGGAAAACGGAGCGATCCTAAAAAGCAGGACGGTAATCCTTGCCACAGGCGCACGCTGGCGTAACGTGGGTGTTCCCGGTGAAGCGGAATATAAGAACAAAGGCGTTGCTTATTGCCCTCACTGTGACGGTCCTATCTTCAGGGATAAGGATGTGGCGGTAATCGGCGGAGGGAATTCCGGTATCGAAGCGGCCATCGACCTGGCGGGAATTGCCGGACATGTTACGGTTCTGGAATTTATGCCTGAGCTTAAAGCAGATTCCGTTCTGCAGAAGAAGCTATACGAGCTGCCCAATGTTACGGTGCTGAAGAATGTTGCTACCAAAGAGATAACCGGCACGGATAAGGTGGATGGCATTACCTATATGGACCGGGAGACAGGAGAGCTTTTGCATACAAAGCTCCAGGGAGTATTTGTACAGATAGGTCTGGCCGCCAATACCGATTGGCTGGGGGATACGGTGGAACGCAACCGCTTAGGCGAAATTATAGTTGACACCCGCAATGCGACAAATATTCCGGGTGTCTTTGCAGCCGGTGACTGTACCGACAGTCCTTATAAGCAGATCATCATCTCCATGGGCTCGGGAGCAAATGCCGCCCTAAGTGCTTTTGACTATCTGATCAGAAATTAACATCATCTGCAAACCCATTAATACCAAAGGCTGCTGCATACTTTACCGGGGTAACCCCTGATAAAGTAAAGCAACAGCCCTTCTTGTCAAATATTATGAAGATATGCAACAATCCCCTGAAAAGTCTCCTGGCTTATTATGTGTTCGATTCTGCAGGCATCTGCTTCCGCAATCTCTCTTGATACTCCGGCGGTAGTTGCTAGAAATTCGGTCAGCAGCTGATGCCGCTCGAAGATGCCTGCTGCTTTCTCTTTCCCCTTATCCGTAAGTCTGATATTGCCATCCGTATCAGTATTGATAAAGCCATCCGCCTTTAAAAGGCCCACCGCTCTGCTGACGCTGGGTTTGCTGTACCCAAGCTCTCTTGCGATATCGATTGATCGGACAGCGCCCATTCGATTGGTAAGCACCAATATGGTCTCAAGATAGTTTTCACCGGACTCGTTCATATACTCTCCATTCCGTGCGGTATACCTTATGCCGCACTTTATAATAAAGCTCTATCACTCTGTCTGCATGCTTACAGGAAGCAAATTCGCTGTCCAAGCATAATTTGCTCCCTGTTATGATTATACCATATTCGTCATAGATTCGCCAGTTCTAGTTATTGCTTGGAGTGTGGCTGTTTCCGCAGCAGCTGCCGCCGCTGCAGCCGGAACTGGAGCCGCAATCACAGCCAATACTTTTCCCTGCTTTTTTTCTTCTGACAGAGTATACGATAACTCCGGCCAGACACACAAGAACTGCAGCGATAACAATAATATCAGCCATATCAATCCCTCTCTTTCTATCTCAACATAACAGAAGTCACTTCTTTATCCTGGAAATCCTCGCTTACTGACAGCCCTCTCCTGATTATCTGTAACAGCTGTTCCCTGGAAAGCCGGATTATCTCCTCGTTATTCAGCACCACTTCACATACTCCTGCATCCGGATAAGGACAGGGACAGGATATCTTATACATATTCCTTCGATCGATTACTCCGATCTCCTCCAGAGCATTGATCATGCGATACACTGTTGCTATACCTATGGTGGGATCTTCCTTCACTATCTCTGCGTATATTTCCTTGCAGCAGGAGCATTCATACCGAAGAATGGCATCAACAATCATTTTCCTTTGTTTTGTTATTCTGCATCCTTGTTTACGAAGCTCTTCAAGTATGATATCCTTCTGATCTATCGTCCGTATTAAGGAAATCTTGTCTGTCTGATGCACAGATAATCGTTCTCCTCTCTGTATATACCGTCAAGTTCTTATAAAAACAAACTGCCAACCTGATAGATTACCAGGGCTACTATATAAGCTGTGATCATCTGGAAAGCAACTGCACGAAGAGTCCATTTTATGCTGCCCATCTCCTTCTTGACCGCACCTACGGCTGCGAAACAGGGCATGCACAATAAGTTAAATGCCATGAATGCAAATGCCGCAAGAGGAGTAAATACATCGCCGAGATTAGGAAGTGCCTGCTCACCGGCCATATATGCTTCTAACAAAGCTTCATCGGTTACTCCTGCAAATAACTGCCCAAAGGTAGCCACGATGTTCTCCTTTGCGATCCATCCGGTAACCACAGCTACGGAAGCTCTCCAATCTGCAAAGCCCAAAGGAGCAAAGACAACCTTAATCGCATTGCCAATATGAGCCAGGAAACTGTCCTCCATATCAACCATTCCGCTGAAGTTAAAGCTGGATAACAGCCAGATGAGGATGGTGGAAGCAAAAATTATGGTTCCTGCCTTGATTGCAAAGCCCTTCACCTTTTCCCAGCAATGAATCAGAACACTTTTCAAAGTAGGGATACGATACTGAGGAAGTTCCATGATAAAGTTAGAAGTATCGCCTTTAAAGAAGAATTTGTTCAGGATAAAGGAACCGATAACAGCCACGACAATTCCTAACATATAAATCGAAAATACCACCAACGTTTTATTGCCGCTGGCAAATAAAGTACCTGCAAACATAGCATAGATCGGAAGCTTGGCACCGCAGGACATGAACGGCGTAATCATAACGGTGATTTTACGATCCTTCTCATTCTCCAGGGTTCTGGAAGCCATAACCGCCGGAACGGAACAACCAAATCCCATTAGCATCGGTATGAAAGAACGGCCGGATAAACCAAAACGCCTAAAGATACGATCCATCACAAAGGCAACTCTGGCCATATAACCGCTGTCCTCTAAGAAGGATAACAGCAGGAACAGGACAAGTACCAGGGGCAGGAAGCCAATTACTGCTCCGATGCCTGCCAGAATTCCATCGATCACAAGTGAAAATGCCCACTCGGATGCTCCGCCCGCTTCCAGCAGACCTTCCACAAGACCGGTCAATGCACCCCAGCCTGTCTCCGCTAAGCCGGCCAGCCAGATACCGGGGCTTAGCAACCCTGGAATGAAGAACAAATTCTCACTGAAAGTAAAGGCAAATAATATATACATAATGACTGCAAAGATAGGAAGCGCCAGAATACGGTTCGTAAGAATCTTATCCAGCTTATCGGATCTGGTCTCGGAATTCCCTTTGCCTGATTTATGAACCGTACTTTTTACAATCTTCGTAATGTACTGATATCTCAGATCGGCGATCTGCGCTTCGAAATCAGCATTGGCAGATGCTTCTGCCTTCTTTATGATCTCGGCCGCTTTTGCCTTCTGCTCACCGGACAGGGAACCCGTAATAATCTGATCTCCTTCTGCGACTTTAATTGCGGTCCATCTGCGGTCCGTATCAGATGCTTCCGGCAGGGCCGCTGCGATTTCCTGGATAGCTGCCCCTATGGTGCTGTTGAAAATATCCGGTTCCTTTACCGCCTTTTTTTCCTTGACAACGGTGGTTGCCGCATCCATCAGCTCCTTAATTCCCTTGCCTCTCTTAGCCACGATCGGCACGACCGGAACTCCGAGCTGCTGAGACAGCTTTGCGGCGTCGATCCGATCTCCTTTTGCTTCCAATTCGTCCATCATATTAAGAGCGACCAGCATCGGAATGCCTGTTTCCATCAGCTGCAGCGTCAGATAAAGATTACGTTCAATGCTGGTGGCATCAACGATGTTAATAACAGCATCCGGTTTTTCTTTTACTATATAATCCCGTGCGATTATTTCCTCGGCGGAATAGGGTGATAAGGAATATGTACCGGGCAGATCCAGGATATTTATTTCTTTATTCTTCTTATAAGTACCTTCTTTTTTATCAACAGTAACACCGGGCCAGTTGCCTACATGCTGCCTGGAGCCTGTCAGTTCATTAAACAGCGTGGTCTTGCCGCTGTTTGGGTTGCCTGCGAGAGCTATTGTATATGACATGTCATCCTCCTTATGGATATAACCAAACTTATATTTTATATGTATCCTCATGCCGATACATATTGTCTGTGTCCCTGCATTCGAATGCTTTCCCAATAAATATCATCGGCATGAATATAGTTAGTTAGAGCTAACCGTAGTGCAAATAAAAGCTTTATGCCAGCTCAATTGAGATCTGTGCCGCTTCGTCCTTTCTCAGGCTCAGCTCATATCCTCTGATATTGATCTCAATGGGGTCTCCCAGAGGCGCTACCTTGATCAGCTTGACCTTTACGCCGGGAGTTACTCCCATATCCATAATTCTCCGTCTCATGGTTCCCTTTTCACCAATGGACACGACCGTGCCCTCCTGACCTTGCTTTAGGTCCTTTAATGTCATGATTTCCATTCCTCCCTGTTATACTATTCTACCATTATCATAGATGCCAGACCCCTGTTTAACGCAATCCGCACACCTTTAATAAGCAGGATAATTCCGCTTGGATTATCACCGATCACCTTCACCGGCTCTCCTGTTATAAAGCCCAAGTCCTGCAGATGACGTTTCATATCATCTTTACCTCTGAATGCCTTAATAACCCGGGTCTCACCCGTACTTACCATTGCTAATGGCATATTCCATCCTTCTTTCCTTTTATTTCTATCAAATGATAATGAATATCATTTGCGTTCACTGTTACTATATTCCCATTTATTTATTTTGTCAATATCCTTTTATAAATTTTTTGTCAAATGATTGTCATACCATAAGGGTGCCCGATTATCCCGTAAATCGGCTTTACTTCTGCCTTCCCGAAAAAATGCCGCACGGTGTAAATACACCGTGCGGCATTTTTCGGGAATTGCAACCGTGAATTATTGCAGTTTATCGATATACTGTTTTATATCTGAAATCATAGCTTCCGTAGCTGAGATACCGCCGGTCATGGTATACCAGGCATCTCCGGACAGAATATAGATATCTCCGTTGACCGCTGCCTGAGTCTGCTTGATGATGGGATCATTTAAGAAGTTCTCAGCACCTGCACCTGTGCCTACCGTAGCGCTGCGGTCCAGCAGGAAGATAACATCGGGATTCTTCTCAAGCACGTATTCGGCGCGAACATCAAAGCCATGCTGGTCTGTCCATTCAACCGCGCTGCTGTCGTCCGCGGGAGCAAAGCCGAATTCCTCATAAAGCATATCAAAACGGCTGGTGGGATTGAAGATGGATAATGTCGTCTGGTCGACCATCATGCAAAAGAGTGCCTTCTTGCCGGAGTTCGCGGCCTTATCATGAATCTCGGCGATACCTGCCTTTAACTCGGCCAGCTTGGCTTCCAGCTCCGGCTTCAGGACGGGGAATATCTGCGCCAGTACCTGTATATTATGTTCGATATCGATTAACAGCTGGGAATCGGTTGAATTAGTGGTCAGCTTAATAAAGCCGGTGCCAGGATATCTTTCAACTGTATCTGACCGATACTTGGCAGCATCCTCCCTGCTTAATCTTTCACCGGATGCATTCATATTAAATGCTCTTCCCCCGACGATTACAAGATCGGGCTGCACCAGGTCCATTACATCCCAGTCTACGTAGAAGAGGCTTCCGCCGGATATTACGGTATCATCTCCTGCTCCGGAATAAAAAGATAAAGCATCCGGCAGATTGTCCTTGGCAGGAACGATTACCTGGGTTATACCGGTCTTCTCAAATCCGATATTATATAGTATATCAAGAATAGAATAATCGAATATCGCTACCTTGGCAGGATTGGTCTTTACGGTAACTTCATTGCCGTCCGAATCGGTAACTGTAACCTCTGCCGGTACTTCCTGCGTGGGAGCCGGTGCTTCGGTGGGGGTGGTTTCCGGTGCGGCCGTAGGCTCGGCTGTGGGTGCGGCTGTGGGTGTTGTCTGTGTATCGTTATCCGGCTCATCGGTATTCGGGTTTGAACCGCAGCCGGTGAGTATCGATCCCAAGATTAAGATTGTAACCAATAATAATGAAACAAATGATTTTTTCATGATTTTCCTCCTTTTTAAAACCTAAAAACATTGCATGATTTACTCTTTGTCATAGTAAAGGCACACATTTCTGCCTTCGTATGTTGTTATGTGAAAGTCATGGTCGTAGACATGGTCCAGTATCGTCTTAATGATCATCTCATCGGGAGTACCCTCGCTGATGATATGCCCGTCCTTCATGGCAATGATATGGTCCGCATAAGCAGATGCAAAATTGATATCATGCAGGACGATAACTACGGTCTTGCCAAGCTCCGTAACAAGATTGCGGATCACCTTCATCATCTCCACGGAATACTTGATATCCAGATTGTTCAGCGGTTCATCAAAGAATATGTAGGGTGTATCCTGCGCCAGTATCATGGCGATGAATGCCCGTTGTCTCTGGCCGCCCGACAGCTCGTCAAGATATCTTTCTTCCAACCCGGCCAGCTTCATGTATTCCAGGCTTTCCTTCACCTTCCTCCGGTCTTCGTCCTGAAGCCTCCCTCCGCAGTGGGGAAACCGTCCGAATTCCACCAGGTCCTCCACCGTGATACGGATATTAATGTGATGGGTCTGCTTTAATATGGCTAATTTCTTAGCCACATTGCCGGTCTTGATCTTCTTAATATCCACCCCATCGACAGTAACAGTCCCGGATAATGCCGGGATCAAATTCGACATCACACCAAGAAGTGTGGATTTACCGGCTCCGTTGGCGCCGATCAGTGCGGTTATGGCATGCTCCTTAACGACTAAGCTGATATTCTTCAGAGTTTTTTTATTACCATGCTTGGTGTAGGATTGATTAATATTTTTTACTTCTATCATTTATATGCGATTCTCCTTCAATATCAGATAAAACATATAGGAGCATCCTGCCAGATCAATGATTACCGTAACCGGAACGGCACCCTGCAGCAGCTCAACGAGGGCCTGCCCCAATACCAGTGCCAGGACCGCAAGCGCCGCAGATCCCAGAAACAACGGCAGATGCTTGTGTGTCCCAAACAATTCTCTGGCAATATTGACTGCAAGAAGCCCAAGGAAAGCCAGGGAACCGATCAGGGCTGTGGCTATTGACATCCCGATGGAGATCAGGAAAAGATTAATATTTACCTCTTTCTCATAAGGTACCCCCAGAGATTTTGCATTGTCAGGGCCCAGGGATAACACATCATAGATTTTATGACGGTACAGCATCGCAAGATTTACGATAAACATGAGCGGAACCGTCAGATACACGATGTTGGTATTCATATTATTGACCGTAACACTTGTGGCTGCTCTTACCTGGTTATATTCATTGGTATCCATGATGACCTGCAGATAGGTGGAACCGCTTCTGACGATTCCTCCCAGGATTAAACCAAACATCAGCAAAAATACCAGGTTGTTCTTATTTCTCCGCAGGATCATGCCATACATCAGCATCGATATGATGACCATAACACCGGCAACAATCGCATAATTAAGATACGGATTGGAAAATACGCTGGACGCAGAGCCGAACAAAAAGACCAGTACAGTCTGCGTCCCCATGAAGACTGAATCAAATCCGATCATGGAGGGAGTGAGAATACGGCTCTGGGTAATTGTCTGGAAGGACAGGCTGACCGTTGCGATCAAGACCGCTGCCGCACCCATTCCGATCAGTGCCGGGATCGTCCTGCTCATAATACTGTCAAATGCTGCCGGAGCCATAGGAAGGTTTAAACGGATGGCTTTTGCATAGGTTCTTGAATATATATATAAGAATACGGATAACCCAATCAGCAGGAGCAGCAATGTCAGAATAATCAGCATACGTCTATCTGCCTGCCTTGACTTTTTTAACACCTTGTAACCCCCTTACCAGATATATCATGAATATAATTCCGCCGACAACACTTATGGTCAGGCTCACACTCATCTCATACGGGTATATGACAAGGCGGCTTGCGATATCACAGATCAACACGAAATCCGCTCCGAAGATCATCAGATCAAGTATGGATTTCTTCAGGTTGTCACCGTAAAATGAGGTCGCCATATTGGGAATGATCAGCCCGATAAAGGGTAAGGGTCCCACAGCAACGAAGGTGGATGCACTGATAAGGGCAATTATGACCAGTCCCAGGAACACAACCCGGTTGTAGTTTAGTCCAAGGTTCCTGGAAAAGTCTTCCCCCATCCCGATGATGCTGAACTTGGCTGAATACAATACTGCAAGCACAAGGGGCAGAACAACGATATAGACAGTTGAAAAATCCCCAATCCTTGCAAAGCTTCCAAGGCTGATTGCCGACATCATCTGCATGATATCAAAGCGGTATGCCACAGCGGTCGTGAAAGCTGAGATAAGGCCGCCGTACATCATACCGATCAGAGGGATATATACAACCTCCCGGATCTTCAGCCGGTTAATCACAGCCGTAAATAAAACGGTAGAAGCAAAGGCAAATACAAAGGAAAACAGTGTCTGTATTATGCCTGGCTGCTGATTCAGGAACAGGTAAGACAGCAGCAGGCCCAGTGCAGCTGCGTCCGTAGTACCGCTGGTAGAAGGTGACATGAACTTATTTCTGCTGATTGCCTGCATGATGAGACCGGCAACGCTTAAGCCTGCGGCAGACAGAATGATTGCGGCAGTCCGCGGAATCCGGCTGTACCAGATAACACTCCAGGCAGTAGCATCTCCCCGGAGCAGGGCATGAACCGTCACACCTTTCAGTGATCCTATCATGAGGGAAGCCATCGTAAGTATTATGAATAATACAACAATCACCGCCCTCTTCCACTGCCTGAATAAGGCTTCGTATGTATTAAGCTTCATGTAATCCCTCTTTTTATATATAAGTATTATTGACAGTTAGCAGCAACTAACCTCGGCCGATATAAATAGTTAGTCAAAGCTAACTTGTGGTTACTATATCATTCCGTATTCAAAAAAGTCAAGCATCTATTTAGTAATCAACATTTTTTATCAATAAGGCGATTGACAAAAAAACACCTCACAACCCGTAATAATACGGATTATGAGGCCTCATTTCCTTCATGGGATCGGGGACGGCAGTCTATATCTTATAGCTGCTCAGGTCCTCCTGGAAATTCTTTATCATTGTATCAAATACGGCTATCTGGTCCGTCAGCTCATTAATCTGATCCATATAGACAGCCACGTTGGAGCTTGCCTCCTCGGTTGCTGCGGAATTCTCTTCCGCAATTGCAGCCAGACTGTGCATATTATCAAACAGGGATGCGATATTGTCCGCTTCTGTCTTAAGCTCCTGAGAGGTTCTGATCATCAGGTCGGATACGGTCTTTAAATTGGCATTGGCACGACTGGAGGTCAGTACGGCTTCCGTCAGCTTTTTGCTTTCCGTCTCCAATACCTTATATTGGATATCAATATCTCCCACCACACCGCCGATGCTTTCCACGAACTCAGTTAAACTGCGGTTGATCTGGTCGACCGCTTTGTCCGTCTGTGCAGACAGTCCTCTTACTTCATCTGCCACTACGGCAAAGCCTTTGCCCGCTTCCCCCGCCCTGGCAGCCTCAATGGAGGCGTTCAGAGCCAGAAGGTTCGTCTGCTTTGCAATAGAGGATACAATGGACACGATCTGCATAATCCCTTCCGCATTCTTACGAAGCTCATCGCTGTTCGTACGGATATCACTGAATTTGTTAAGGACCTCCTGAATCTCCGAGGTGGTATCATCAACATTATGGAAGCTGTTCTCCAGATTACCCATAGCTGTCTCAATCTTCACTTCATTTGTCTGGCTCTCATCAGAGATGCGTGTTACATTACGTATGCTGTCATTCAGAATATTGACCGAGCGTTCCGTATCCTCTGCCTGGGTGGTTGCGGCGACTGCCACCTCGTCCAGCACAGCGGTAATGTCATTGGAGGTGAATTGCATGGTCTCTGCAATCTCCGTAACAGAATGGTTGAAGGTATACATCTCGTCCACAATTGCGTTAAATCCGATGAAGTCTTTCTGGACCCGGCGCTTAACCTCATTGATCTTAAGCATCAGGGTTTCGTATTCGTCACCGGTTTTCACAGTAAGATATTCTATAAAATCGCATTCACTGAGCTTTTGCAGCTCCTCCATCAGAAGCTTCTGAGGACTGTGGAATATCATGGAGGATATGCCGGATACCAGCAGGGTGATGATGCCCACCGGAATTGCATACAGCTTCTCGGGCAGCAGGATCAGGGAACCCAGCATCAAAAGAATCGTATTGAAAAGCGCTGTCTTAAGGGAGGTCTTCTTAAGTATGCCGAAGGAAAACAGCTGGTTAATGCGGTATCTTCTGGTATACTGGATCTCTTTGGCAAAGGTCAGCTGCAGCTGTACCTCTCCCTCTTTTTCTTCCAGTATCCTTATGTCTATCTTCTCCTTAAAATATTCTGCGACTCCGTTAATCATTCCGTACAGGTAGTGCTGCATACCGCGCTTGGAGCGGTAGATAAAGAGGATATCATGGGAGGACAGCACCTTAATATCCAGAAGAGGAGGTACCGCTCCCTTAAACCGTTTCATGACTATAATATGTACATCATTCATTGATTTTAAGAACTGAAATGCTGATTCATGACGGAAGAAGCCGGGATAGCTCTTACTAAAGGTCCTGATATTATTCTCACCTATCACTCTCCATATCTCCGCATGATCCTTACCCACAAGCTGCCCCACCTGATCGACGATCCCTGTCGCCACACTGTCCTCCACGTCCTCCAATGGGGTAAATACAACATCCGGTTCCAGCTTATAGCTTTTGAGGGCTTTAGAAACCACATCCCTGCCGTATAATGTTTTGCAGGTTTCAACCCATGCTGAAACAACCGTACCTTTCATGAAATTTCTCCCTTCTGCCTGTCCTACGTAAATGAATGCAGCCTCCTTCATATACGTACATAGTATTTTACTGGTATAACACCCTTTATCTATTATAATGACCGGTTGTACTTAGGTCATTCGTACTATTTCATTTACTACCATCATATACCATATGTCTACAATTTTCAACAGTATATGATAATAATTACTATCATTATATCACTATTCCAAATCATCAAAATCAAAGGCTGCCGCTTTTGTATAATTCGTTACCTTTGCTTCGAAGAAATCTGTCTTGGTACGGTTCAGATTGGAAAAACCTTCGATCCAGGCCATTGGATTTTCTGTGACCTCCGGATACAGCTCCTCCAGGCCGATTGCCTTTAACCTCTGATTCCCCAGGTATTTAATATATTTTTCAATCAGTCCGTTATTTAATCCCAGGATCTCATTATTGGTTACGTACTGTCCCCAGGCGATCTCATGCTCGACACCGGTACGCATCATCTCCCTGATCTCCTCCGCTGTGCCGGCTGTGAACAGTTCAGGCTCCTCATTCCGCAGCTCCTTGATAATATTCTGGAACAAAACCAGATGGGTGACTTCATCCCGGTTAATATACTTAAAGATAGTGCTGGTGGCCGTCATCTTGCCCTGCCTTGCCAGAGTATAAAAGAAGCTGAAGCCCGAATAGAAATAGATCCCCTCCAGTATATAATTTGCAATGACCGTCCGGATAAAATTCTCTATGGTGGCCTCCTCGTTGAAGCTCTGATAGATATTGGCAATATACCGGTTTCTCTTCAGCAGGTTCTTATCCTCTCTCCATTCATCATAGATCTTGTCCCTGGTTACCGGATTCGTCACGGTATCCAGGATATAGGAATAGCTCTGGGCATGAATCTCCTCCTGGAAGGCCTGGATATTTAAGAGTGAGGATATCTCCGGAGCAGTGATATATCTGGATAGGTTGGGCAGATTCTCACTTTGTATGGAATCCAGGAAGTTAAGGAAGGAGATGATCTTATCAAAGGCATTGCGCTCCCCGTCGGTTAACAGAGGGAACTGCTTGATATCCTCATTCAGGGAGATCTCCTCCGGGATCCAGAAATTATTCAGCATGGTCCTGTAGAAGGTATTCGCCCAGTTGTATTTGATGCGGTTCCATTCTCTTAAGTTTGTCGTATTGCCATGGATCAGGGCCTCGGTCCCGCGGATACCATGCTCATTGAATATTTTTTTCTTGTTCATGCTTCCTCCTGTACAATCCAATTACAGCTTCTGATCATTGGATTTTTCTTCTTTGTTAATTTCTTTTTCTTTGTTGAATTCAATTTGTTCTGGCAATTTCAGTTTTCTTTTTAATTTCATCCCTCTTTGCCGGATTCAGCCTGTTTTGATGATTTCATCTTCTTTTTTTATTAATCTTCTTTGATAAATCCCAGCTGTTTTTGATGGATTTCCATCTTCTTTTTTATTAATCTTCTTTGATGAATCCCAGTTGTTTTTGATGGATTTACATCTTCTTTTTTATTAATCTTCTTTGATGAATCCCAGCTGTTTTTGATGATTTTCATCTTCTTTACTGATCTTAATCTTTTTTTATTCAGACTTTTATCTTATTAATTATAGCATTTATTTCTGAATTATAAAGAATATATTCACCGCATAACGGATCAATCAGCTGGAACAGCTGGTGCACTCGTCCATCTCCAGGGACTGGTTCCTCACATAATATATGGTCTTGATTTTATTCCTCCAGGCCTCCACATACAGATTCATGATATCCTTTGCCTTCACCTCCGGTGTGATATACAGATTGAAGGATTGTGCCTGGTCAATATGCCTCTGGCGGATTCCGCAGGCCTTGATGCTGGTCAGCTGGTCTATGCCGTGTGCTTCCTTGTATAACCAGAAATTCTCTTCGCTTAACTCAGGAGCTGCTTTCGGTGTAAAGCTTCCCTTCTTCTCCTCAATGAAGAACTTTTTGTAGATCGGGTCGATCCCTGCCGTAGTGCCCGCTATATTGGAGGTACTGCCCGTAGGTGCCACGGCTGTGATGTAACCGTTGCGCAGGCCGTATTTCCTGACTTCCTCTTTTAATGTCTGCCACCGTTCCGAGGTATATCCCCGCCGTTCAAAATACTTGCCCGACTGCCATTCCGAGCCTGCAAACTCCGGATAGGCACCCTTTTCCCTGGCCAGCTCCATGGAAGCCCTGACAGCCTGATATGCAATCTCCTCATACAGACGGTCCGCCTCTGCATAATGCTCTTCACTCTCCCACCGGATATGGTGCTTTACAAGATAATGATGGTAACCGCTGGTACCAAGACCGATTGCCCGGTATTTCTCACTGGTTACCTTTGCTTCGGCTACCGGATACTGGTTCATGGTGATAACATTATCCAGCATGCGTATCTGCAGGGGAACCGTATATTTCAGTTCCTCCAGGCTGACTCTTCCAAGATTGACGGAGTTGAGATTACAGGTCACCATATCGCCGGACCGTACCCTCCTTACTATCTCACTGTGCCCGCCCACGGTCTGTATACTCTCTTCCGCGAGTATGTCCTCACTGACATTCTGGGCAATCTCATGGCAGAGGTTGGAGGCATAGATCATACCTGCATGCTTATTGGGATTGGCCTCATTCACCGTATCTCTAAAGAAGATAAAGGGAGTTCCCGTCTCTACCGCACTCTTCATGATCCGCTTTAAAATCTCAAGTGCCGGAACCGTGATCCTGGCCAGCTTTTCATTGGCCTCACAAGCCAGATAACGCTCGGTAAATGCCCGTTGTTCCCCATCATCATAATAATCCTCCAGATAAAATCCCATCACCTTATGAATCTGGTAAGGATCGAAGAGGGACCAGTTCTCCCTGGCAGTAAGACGCTCCATGAACAGATTCGGAATGCTGACCGACGGAAAGATATCATGGGCTTTTCTGCGGTCATCACCGTTATTGGTGCGCAGGTCCAGGAATTCATACAGATCCTGATGCCAGATATCCAGGGTGATGGAAGCTCCGCCCTTGCGCCTTCCCAGCTGGTCAACGGCTACCGCCGTATCATTATACAGACGGATCCAGGGAACGACTCCCCCGGACGCATTCTTATATCCTCTGATCTCACTGTTCAATGCCCTGACCTTGCCCACATAGATGCCAAGAGCACCGCCGTGCTTGGATACGTGGGCAAACTTTTGATTCACCTCATAGATGGACCACAGATTGTCACCTACCACGCTGATGAAGCAGCTGCTTAACTGATGGTAGGGCGTCCCCGCACCGGCAAGGGTCGGGGTAGCTGTGGTCATCTTCAGCTCACTTAAGATATCATAGAACTTCCTGGCATATTCCAGCTTCCGCTTTCCCTCCGGAATTGCCAGATGCATGGCAATCACCAGAAACCGTTCCTGGGGCAGCTCCAGCACCTCCTTCTCATAGCCCCGGATCAGGTACCGGTCGGCCAGGAGCTTCAAGCCTTCATAATTAAACAGCAGATCCCGTTCCGGCTTAATATATGCACCAAGCTCTCTGATCTCATCCTCCGTATATTCCGCCAGAAGATAATCTCCATAATATTTCAGGGCCGTAAGCATATGCACGAGCTTATTAAAGTCTCCATAACCGTAATGCCGGTAACCGCGGTTGATGGCTGCCTCCTTATACAGCTCCGATATCAGTAATCTGGCGGCTGCGTATTGCCAGTTGATATTCGTCTTCTTTATTATATTGCCGTCGGTATCCGACTTGTTTTGTATCATCTTCTCGATAGCCGTCTGAATTAATATCTTCTGGATCTCCTTCGTACTCATACCGTCCCGGAACTGGATATTGGAATCCATCTCAAGCTCTGCAGGATCACAGCCGTCCAATCCGTCACAGGCATAAGCCACCATCTTCTTTGTCTTGTCCACACTGAGCGGTTCATAGCTGCCATTACGTTTTTTTATCTTTATATCCATAACGAATTCCTCCTGTTATTATATCAGTAATAATTATTATTACTATATTCTATAACATTCTCTTATTTTTTTCCAGTGGTATTTTTAGATTTTACAAAATTTATTCACAACATATTGTGTTTTCATCATATAAAATCCACAGATAATGTGTTTTGTTCATTTCATTGAATTCACCGTTCCATGAAAGCATTCTGATATTCCTAATATATATATCCGGCTATGGATGAAGACATTGAGTACGGTACAGGCTCCGTATATTGCAGGAACAAAATACGGAGCCTGTAATCGACATGCACGGCGCGAAAACTGCGCCTTTTATCACCATATGCTGCCGGGATATGAAGCTCGAATATGCCGCAGTCCGCATATGATAAGAATATAGGTACGCCCTATGAAATACTTTACGAGGTGATCAATTATGGATATCGCATTAATTGTTAAAGCAACAGCCCCTATTCTATACACCCATGAAGGAAAGTATACCTCCGTGAATGCCAATGATAACGGAGCCGTCAGCATCGGCAAAATCCAATGGCATGCTACCCGCGCACTTAATCTTTTAAAAAAGGTCGTATCTTCCAATCGTACTGAGGCCAAAGAATTATTGGGTGCCAAATTATATAGTGAGATAACTACCGTCAGAAGCTGGAGCGAGCGGACTTTTACGAAAACGGAATCCGCCAGGGTATCAAAGCTCCTTGCCACACCCCAGGGAATTATCGCCCAGGATAAGCAGTTGAACAGTGATATCACGCTATATGTAAATCATGGGATCAAGCTGGGGATTCAGGATAATAAGACCCTGGTTTATTACGCGGATGTGGAAAATCAGGGAGGCGCCGCCGCATCCAAGCGCATCGGCAATGCTGCCATCGCCAAAGCGGGAAAAGCGGAAAAGGTTACGCTGGATATCTATCATGCCTGTGCCCTGGCAGATAAGGTGATAAAGAAGTATTCCGAAAGACGCAGGACAGTCTATGCAAAATGCAAAAAACTGAACTTCAAGAGCATCCCTTCCGTGAATCCGTATACCACACCTAAGGCTACTGTCAGAAAAGGCTCCAGGGGAGAGAATGTATTCTGGGTTCAATGGGAGCTTCGGCAGGCAGGCTTTACCACCATAAAACAGAACGGGATAAAAAAGACCCTGAAATTAGACGGTGTCTTCGGCAGTATCACGGAAGAAGGAGTAAAGCAGTTCCAGAAGAAAAAGAAGCTGAAGGCCGACGGTATCGCAGGAACAAATACAATTCGAGCATTAAGTAACAATTAATACCGGCAATACTTAAGGCTTGGCTTTCCATAAGAAATACAGATATATCCCTTAAAGCAATCGTATGTGAATGTTTATTATATGCAAAAAAAAGGTGCTGCTCAACTAACTTCTTAATTAGTCTTGCAGCACCTCTATATTTAAGATTAATCCTTTTGACCGGAAATCTCATTAACAATCCGGGACAGTGCTTCCCGGACCGGCACTGCGGGACGTCCCAGCAGCTTTTCAAAATCACCGCTCTCCACGTCCAGCGCTCCCGCCCGGATTGATTTCTGGATTCCCACAAGAAGAGGAATAACAAATTCGGGGATACCCGCCCCCTGCATGACGGCAGTATATGCCGCATCATCCACCTGCTGTATGGGTATATCCTTCCCCAATACGGTTCCAAGGGCGGATACCAGCTCTTGCTGTGTCAGCGGCTTGCCGGACAGCTCGTAGATCTTATTGTCATGTCCGGTGCCTGTCAACACTGCCGCTGCTGCCTCTGCGTAATCTTCCTGCAATGCCCAGCCCACTCTGCCGTCTCCTGCCGATGTCACCCAGGGTGCTCCTGCCAGCGCTCCCTGGATACTTCCGGTTTCATTCTCCAAATACCAGTTATTTCTCAGAAAGGCATATGGGATTCCGGTTTTCCGGATAGCTTCTTCCGTGGCGCGATGCACTTCGGCAAGGGATAAGGGGCTTTCATCTGCGTTTGCCACACTGGTATACGCAATGAACCTGACCCGGGCTTCTTTTGCCGCCGCTATTGCATTTGCATGCTGTCTGATTCTTGTATCATTGTCTCCGTCCGTAGATATGACCAACAACCGGTCGATACCGGAGAAGGCGGCAGCCAAGGTTTCCGGCCGGTCAAAATCACCCTGCCTGACATCCACTCCGCGGGCTTTTAAACCTTCCGCTTTCTCCGGATTACGGACACTGACCGCAAGCTGTTCCTGCGGTACGGTTTTCAATACAGCCTCAACGATCTTTGAACCCAATTTTCCTGTCGCTCCGGTTACTAATATCTTCATAGCCTGATACCTCCTTATGTTTTATTTGCTTGTTACAGCCTTAGGTGCTATAATTGTACCTGCATACATTATATGTGCTTAAAATAATTTCAACAAGTACAATCATTTTTTATATATAGTATCTTTTTTGATACCATAAAGGAGGATCTATGCTGTCACAGGAAGAATTATTTGCAAAATGCCCCTATGCCACTGTCCAGAAAATACTGTCAGGTAAATGGGCGTTGATTATCCTGTACCATTTAAGTGAAAACAAGCTTCGTTTCGGCGAGCTCAGAAGGCTGATACCTGATATGACACAGGCAACGCTTACAAAGCAGTTACGTGCTTTGGAGGAATACGGGATCATCAACAGAAGCATATATGCCCAGATTCCTCCGAAGGTGGAATATGAACTCAGTGATATAGGAAAGGAATTTTCCGATGCCTTAAGCAGTCTGAAAGCATGGGGTGAAAAGTATATTACCTTTTATAATTCACAGAGTTAAGGTGATCCTGAGGATATACCGCAGACTTTAGGCGGCTGTAATGCCGCTTTTGGACAAAATCTTCCGGATACCCCTACTCCAGTTCAAATGAGCCGGTATAAAGCTGGTAGTACTTTCCCTTTTCCTCAATCAGATTATGGTGGCTGCCGGATTCCTTGATTTTCCCATGCTCAAGAACAATGATCGTGTCGGAATTCTGTACCGTGGATAGCCGGTGTGCGATGACAAATACCGTCCTGCCCTTCATCAGGCTGTCCATTCCTCTCTGGACAATGGCTTCCGTACGTGTGTCAATACTGGAGGTGGCTTCATCCAGAATCATTACCGGCGGGTCGGCGACGGCAGCCCTGGCAATTGACAGCAGCTGTCTCTGTCCCTGGGACAGGCTTGCACCGTCACCGGACAGCTCCGTGTCATAGCCTTCGGGCAGACGCGTAATAAAGCTGTGGGCATTAGCAATCTTTGCCGCTTCATATATCTCGTCCTCCGTGGCATCCAGCTTTCCGTAGCGGATATTTTCCATGACCGTACCGCTGAAGAGATTGGTATCCTGCAGCACTATTCCCAGGGAACGCCGTAGGTCGGTCTTTTTTATCTTATTGATATTTATTCCGTCATAGCGGATCTTTCCGTCTGCAATATCATAGAAACGGTTGATCAGATTCGTAATGGTGGTCTTCCCGGCGCCTGTTGCCCCTACGAAAGCAACCTTCTGTCCCGGCTGCGCCGTCAGGCTGACATTCTTCAGCACATCCTTTCCTTCCTCATAAGCAAAATCAACATCATAAAAATGCACCTCACCGGTGAGCTTCGTATAAGTAACCGTCCCGTCGGAGTGGGGATACTTCCATGCCCAGATGCCGGTATGCTCCACGGCTTCAATCAGCTCGCCGTCCTGATATCCTGCATTTACCAGTGTGACATAGCCCGAATCCTGCTCCGGCTCCTCATCCATAAGCTTGAAGATCCGCTCCGCACCGGCAAGTGCCATGACGATAGAGTTAAACTGCTGGGACACCTGGCTGATGGGCATGGTGAAGCTCTTGCTCATCTGAAGGAAGGCTGCGATCGCCCCAAGGGTCAGACCTCCGATGCCGTTAAAAGCAAGTGTCCCTCCCACGATAGCGATAAGTACGTATAATAAATTACCGATGTTCGCCATGATCGGCATCAGTACATTGGCATAACGGTTGGCTTGCGTTGCATTCCTGCACAGCTCCTCATTGAATATATCAAATTCCTGTTTCGCCTTGTCCTCATGACAGAAAACCTTGACCACCTTCTGTCCGTGAATCATTTCTTCGATGTATCCGTTCACTTCTCCAAGAGCCTGCTGCTGCTTCCTAAAGAACAATCCGCATCGCCCCGTGATCTGCTTCGCCACCCGGAGCATGACAAATACCATCACGAGAACAAGCGCCGTAAGATAGATGCTGGTGGTAAGCATGGCACAGAATACGAATACAACGGATATGACCGCGGAAAAGGTCTGGGGTATACTTTGCGACAGCATCTGCCTCAGAGTATCGGTATCATTGGTATAGTGGCTCATGATATCACCGTGGGAATGGGTGTCAAAGTATTTAATGGGAAGTCTCTGCATGCGTGCAAACATCTCATCCCGTATCTTCTTCTGGACTCCCTGAGCGATCACAACCATCCGGCGGTTATAGAAAAAGGTTGCAAGAACACCGGCTCCATATACGGCCGCCATGGTCATAACGGCGCGGAAAAGGCTGTCGAACTGCGGATCTGGCGACAGGAGCAGCGGACCGATATAAGAGTCGATCAGGATCTGGATGAATTTTGAACCGGCCACTCCCGCCAGGGCGCTGATTATAATAAATATGAGTACCAGAAGAAAGGATAGCTTATAGCCGCTCCATACATAGGACATCAGCCTTTTGACTGTTTTTTTGCCGTCGGTCATCCGTTTTGGCATCTGCGGTTGTTTTCCCTGCCGGTTATTCTTCGTCATTGCATTGTCCTCCTTTCGCCTGTGAGTAATAGACCTCCTGATAGATCGGATTATTATCCAGCAGCTCCTTATGGGTTCCGACGGCATGAATCCTGCCGTTGTCCATTACGATAATTTTATCCGCTTCTTCAATGGAAGCGATACGCTGTGCGATAATGATCTTCGTCGTATCCGGTATCTCCTCCTTGAAGGCCTTGCGGATCAGGGCATCCGTCCTGGTGTCCACCGCACTGGTGGAATCGTCGAGAATCAATATCTTCGGCTTCTTCAGCAATGCCCTGGCGATGCATAAGCGTTGCTTTTGTCCGCCGGATACATTGGAGCCGTCCTGCTCGATACGGGTATCGTATTGTTCCGGAAAATCCATGATAAAATCGTGTGCCTGTGCCAGCCTGCATACCCGGATGATTTCTTCCTCGGCGGCATTTTCATCACCCCACCTGAGATTATCCCGGATGGTTCCTGAGAACAGGACATTCTTCTGCAACACCATGGCTACCTCATCACGCAGGGTTTTCAAGTCATAATCACGGACATCAATATTGCCTACCCTTACCGTACCCTCGGTTGCATCATAAAGTCTCGGAATTAATTGCACCAGGCTCGACTTGGAGCTTCCGGTGCCTCCGATAATTCCTATGGTTTCCCCCGATTTTATCCGGAGACTGATATCCTTAAGGCATGGCTTATCCTTGTCCCCTGCATAGCTGAAGCTGACCCCTTCAAAGGATATATCTCCGCTGCCGACCTCATATACGGGATGGCTGCAATTGCGTATGTCACTCTCTTCCTCAAGGATTTCCACGATCCTCTCTGCAGAGTTGCGGGATATGGTGATCATGACAAATACCATGGAAAGCATCATCAAACTCATTAATATCTGCATGGTATAGGATATGAGACTGGTCAGCTCACCGGTGGTCATCGTGCCGGATACGATCATCCTTGCGGAAAACCAGGCGATCAGAAGCATGCAGGCATAAACCGCGATCTGCATCAGAGGACTGTTAAAGGCCAATATTCTCTCTGCTTTTGAAAAATCCCGGTAGATGCTTTCCGACACTGTTTTAAATTTATCAACCTCGTAATCCTCCCGGACATAGGATTTTACCACCCGGATACCCCTCAGATTCTCCTGGATCACCTTGTTCAGCTTATCATATGTACGGAATACCCGTTCAAAAACCGGATGGGCATTACGGAATACCAGGTATAATCCGATACCGAGAAACGGAATCACTGCGAGAAAGATCATAGACAGTCTTGAATTAATACCAAAAGCCATGATCAATGAGAATACCAGCATCACCGGACAGCGGACAGCAATACGTATTACCATCTGAAAGGCATTCTGGACATTCGTAACATCCGTGGTCAGCCTTGTGACGATGCTGGCTGTTGAGAACCTGTCAATGCTTAAAAAGGAATAGTCCTGTACCTTATAATACATGGACCTGCGCAGGTTCCTGGCATATCCCGACGATGCGCTGGCTGCGAACCATCCGGATAATGCGCCCAAAGTCAGGGCTATCATGGCAAAGGCAAGCAGCAGCATGCCGATTTTGATAATAACACCCATGTTGCCCTGATTGATGCCGTTATCGATTAATTTTGCCATCAGAAAGGGAAGCATAACCTCTACCACCACCTCCAGGGTCACAAATACCGGTGACAGAATCGTATCCCTTTTATATTCTCCGATACATTCCAACAGTTTCTTTATCATTGATGCCTCCATTTCTGCGATTCTTTACGCATTCCGACAGCCCTATCCTGCAGCTCCGCGGAATTAAAATTCCTTTTGATTAGCTCCCTAACTGTAAGGAAGCTAACATTTTGTCCAAAATAAAGGCCCTCCGGCTTGGATGGCCTTTATTCTATATTATTTCTCATTTTTCTTATTACCTTAAAGAACAAATCAATCTCTTCCCGGGTCAGTCCGTTCACAAGCTGCTTCTCCATCTCATTCAGCTCCCTTATGACGGCTTCATGGATCGCAATTGCTTTCGGTGTCAGCACAAGCTTTTTTAATCTTGCATCATGCTTCACCACATCCCTTTGAATTAATCCGTTCTTCTCCATCAGCTGCAGCATTCCGGTTGCAGTCGATCTGCGGATTGAGAATTCCGCTTCGATATCACGCTGGAAGATATCCCTCTTCTCACTGTGACGATACAGATATCCTATGATCCATCCATGCATTCCGGTGATTCCTTCGTTCTCGGTAAAAACCGCGGCATTATCGATTCTTCGTTTGATCATATTCGACAGGATTTTAACCTCATGTCCTACTGCATCTTTTTTTGGCTCCATCAGCTGCCTCCGGATATTGTTAGGATGCTAACATTATACCACAATGAACCGTAATGTCAATATGAAATCCGCTAAATGAATTATCCGTATAGATCGTAAATGTGCGGATATAAAATATGCTCCTTCTTATAATGGACAGTTTCATATAAAAACCGCCCG
>JAFADH010000291.1 GCA_023424995.1 Bacillota bacterium
TGACTGTTTCCTTTGACGCGCCCCTATTCGGCCTCTGGTCTCCGGCGAAGAAGAACGCACCGTTTGTATGCATCGAGCCCTGGTACGGGCGATGTGACGCCAGTGATTTTCACGGAACGCTTGAGGAGCGTGAATACGGGAATATCCTGGGGGCAGGAGAAAGCTTCGAAGCAGCCTATAGCATAGAAATCCAGTGATACAGGACCACGCCGCTCTCCTGGTTTCATAACGGTATGAGGTTGTATTTTGTTCCAACGAAGAAGAATTCGGTTTTCTGATTAAATAGCCCCGGCACAGTAAACTTAATACTGTGCCGGGGCTATAATAGATATAACATATTGATTTATAACAGCTCTTATTTTGCCGACGGCAGGAACGGACGCAGGGTCGCAGCCACATTATTCACCGGCATGGTCTGCAGGATGATCTTACCCGGTCCGGTAACAACCGTATTAAATATCCCTTCACCGCCCAGCAGCATATTCTTCACACCCGGTACCGTATGGATATCAAGGGAACAGCTGTCGGTCATAGCCGCCAGATACCCCGTATCGATCACCATCTGCTGACCGGGCTGCAGGGTGTATTCCACCGCATAACCGTCAATCTCAACGAATGCGGTACCCAGACCGGAAAGTCTCTGCATGATAAAGCCTTCTCCTCCGAACAGTCCGGCACCGAATTTTCTCTGAAAATGCAGGGACAGCTCCACTCCTGCCTCGGATGCCAGGAATGCCGACTTCTGAACAATCATTCCATTGCCCGGAGTTATCTGAAGCGCCCGGATGGAACCGGGAAAGCTGGAGGCAAATGCTATCATGCCTTCTCCGCCCATTGCGGTATAGCGGTTCTGGAACAGGGAATCTCCGGAGAACATTCTGCCAAGTGCCTTTCCTATTCCTCCGTTGGTTGATGTCTCCATCTTCATATTAGGGCTCATCCAGCTCATGGAGCCCCGTTCCGTAATGAGTGTCTCGCCCGGGCCGACATGGCATATTACCACCGGTAAAGGCTCTCCTAAGATTTCATACCTCATATTTCTTACCTCCCGTTTTTTCTCCTAACCAATTGCCAATTCTTTCATATCCCAGAGCTTTAAGTCCAATTCCTTCAGGTTGCCGACCAGTGAAATTGATGCCTTGTTCTGGTCAAAATAACGGTTGGCAAAACCATGTATATCCTCCAGGGTTACTCCTTCGATACCTGCAATCATTTCTTCCATGGGTATGATCCGTCCCCGGTTAATGAGGGATTTCCCATTGGAGTTCATCCTGCTCTTGGCACTTTCATGACCTAGAATCAATTCTGTCTTGATCTGCTCCTTTGTCATCAGAAGCTCTTCCGCCGACACGCCCTTCTTCTTGATCTCATTGATGATCTGGAAGATTTTCTTTATTACGACCGCCGTCTGTCCCGGATTCATGGCCGCATAGATGTGGAACAAACCGGTCTCCCGATAGGAGCTCCCATAGGAATATATGGAATAGGTCAACCCGCTGTTCTCCCTGATACGCTGAAACAGCCGCGAATTGATACTCCCTCCGAAGATAGAATTTAATATGGATAAGATATAGCGCTCCTCCGACAGATAGGAGATACCATCAAAAGCTATATTCAGATGCATCTGCTCAATGTCTTTATCCCGTTTGCAGACCACCCTGTTATATGCCGGCCTCCCCAGTTCCGATAATTCCTTGGCTGTCTCAGGCCTGATACGGCCGAATTTATCCTCCAGCAGTTTTAAAATCAAAGCTTCTTCGAAATTACCGGCTACGGATATGACCATATTTTCCCCTACATAATAGGTATCCATAAAATCAATAATCTGCTCTCTGGTAACCTTTCTGACAATCTTCTTCGTACCGGATATCATATACCCCAGGGGATGGTCCTTCCATATCCTTTGCTGGAGCATCTCATGCACCAGGTCCTCCGGTGAATCGTCATACATGTCGATCTCTTCAATAATAACTCCCTTTTCCTTCTTCAGCGACTTCTCATCAATCAGGGAATTTATCAGCATATCGGATATAATATCAATTGCAATAGGCAGATGCTCACTGAGGGTAGTCGCATAATAGGAAGTACATTCCTTGCTGGTAAATGCATTCATGTTCCCGCCGATCCGCGCCATCTCATCCGCTATCTGCTTCGCATTGCGGGACTGGGTGCCTTTAAAGAGCATATGCTCGATAATATGGGCTATTCCGTTGTTACTGGCATTTTCATTGGCTGAACCTACTTTCACCCATATGCCAAAGGACGAACTTCTCAAATATGGTAATTGCTCCGTAATCACGGTAATTCCATTGGATAACTGGTTAATATTAGTCATATAAGTTCCTCCCTAACCGGTCAGCATATCTATCTGATTATCCTAATTCTACCATGATTTTACGTGAGTTTCAACCTTCTAAGAACCAGTTAATGAGAAGAAACATTATATAATTTATTGTTTATTTCCGTAATGTTTTTGTCAAAATCAATTCCTAATACGCTCAATCCGTTTACTTCTACGAAATTATAGGTTTTACTTACAGGAATCGTCAGATCTTCTATATCATAGCTAAAATAAGTGGGCAGCATAAAAAATTGCGCAAGAATCTCGTTCTCGCTTAGATTCGTCGTTATCTTAGGTAATATGGTATTCAGAAGATTATTAATCTCAAAAAGATTCTTATGCTTGGCTTTGTCATAAATTGCCTCAAAAATTGATTTCTTGACATTAATCTGCTCTTTTATCTGCCTGCTCAGGTCATAGCTTCTCAGATATCCCATCAGCTGCTTACCGCTAAACAGCAGCTTGCCGCTTTTTTGCAGGAGTTCATGATCCGGGGCAAAGCCTAATTCTTCATTGAGCTCTCTTATCTTTTCATTAATGGAATCCAGCTCCCGCTTCTTCACCTGGAGTTCGATCCCGCCCACCAGGTCAACAATATCAATCAGCATGGTAGTATCCGCCTGAATAAACTTATCTATTTTAAATTTCAGATTCATCTCCAGGGTCTTAAGCAGCAGACCGGCGTCTCCTGTCTGATATACACCGGTAAGCCTGTCATTATAACCCTCCGCTGTCCGGAGATAGAGATCCTTCATAATTGAAATTGCGATGATTTTCCTGGTTTCCTGATTCAGAGAGATCACCACCATGTTATCATAGTTACTGATCTCTTCCTTCTTCTGCTTCTCCGCTCCCAGGAACAGTATATTTATTACCTTGGGATTTTCGGTTATTTCATATTCTTTTGCGATATTCTGATTGATTGACAGCTCAAGCTTTTGCAAATCCTCCTGATTATCCGGATTACCTTCCTTATCGGTATGAGCGGCTTCCCCGTCAGTTATATCGGATACATCAGCATTACCGGTTCCTGAAGCATTTGCCGTTAGATCCGAATTAATTCCCGCTTCATTCCCGGCATTGATATCCGGGTTACCGCCGGTGCTGTTCGTCCCAATATCATCTTCCGTGCCGTCATTTATGCCGGAACTGACAATTGCTTTCCCCATGGCATCTACTTCATCACTGCCTCCGGACACATGCTTCTGACCGAAACCGGCGATCGTCTCTTCTCCCGGGATATAATTATCCGTGGATTTTACTGTATCCGTTGTCTCGGTACGAATCAAATTCATTTTATTAATATAGCTATGAATAAGAAAATAGGCCGTAACACCTGTAATAATGATTAACCCTGCCAATGTCAGCAATATGATTCGTAATATTTTGGGGGACCTGCTTTTTGGTTTGTTGTTTTTCATATTGACTCCTTATTGTTACCACCATTTTCTTTTCATAACCCGGAACATATTACGGAAACCAGATACATACATGTTCCCGCAATCGAGATACACAGCGCAAAGCCGGCGTTTTAACCGGAAGAGAAAGACATCTTCCGATCACTCATAGGATAGTGGATTTACATTTTTGTTATTATTTTACATTCTTATAATGTGTACAAAATACCGCCGATTCATCCGCTTTATGCATAATAAAATCACGTAATTTATCGCCAGGATACGACACACAATGCAGGATCCAGCCTTTTTACCATAAAAAATACCCGCAGTATCCGATCGTATGAATTCAATCGAATATTGCAGGCATATTACCCCTTTGACAAGAGGGCGGCCGGTTCTGAATTACGGCGGCAGCCGATATTATTCCTGTAAAAATACAACCGCTCCTATAAGAAACAGCACGAGACCCAGCATCTTTTGCACACTGATCTCCTGGTCAAAGCCCAGGACGTCGATCAGCAGGCCGCATACCAGTTCTCCGGACAGCAGCAGAATCAAGGTGCTGGAGATTCCAAGCATAGGAATGGACTTAGATGACAGGTATATGATAAAAGCTCCGAAAAACCCTCCGATTAACCAGATGGGGCTTACGGTTACGATCTTCTGATATTTCGTAATATTTCCGTTCATAATGTTAACCGCCAGGAAAAAAACCATACCGGTAATAAGGCTGTGCAGCGTTGCAACACCGGGTGTGACATACTTGCCAAGCTGTGAATTAATACTTGCTTCAATTGCGGTAAAAGCTCCTGCCAAGATAGCCAAAAGCATAGGAAAAAAGCTCATAACAGCATCCCTCTTCTCTACTCTATGCTTCATTCATATGAAAGTAGGAGCCATTATATACAAGCATAATAATATTACTCTGCCGGCAGCCTTCGGATCTTAAGCAGGCCCATAACAAAAAAACGCTGCAGGCAGGCACTTGCGTGCCAACCTGCAGCGGATCTGTATCATTACTGTGCATCCTTGATACTGAAGCTGATTCTGCCCATCTTATCCTGGCCAAGGCATACCACCTTCACAACCTCACCTAAGGTGAGAACATCTTCTACACGCTCCACTCTGTGTTTTGCGATCTTGGAGATATGAACCATACCTTCCTTACCGGGAGCGAACTCGATAAATGCTCCGAAATCCTTAATGCTGACCACTTTACCGATATACTGCCTGCCTTCTTCGAAGTCGGTAACGATCATCTTAACCATCTCTAGTGCTTTCTGGATGCTTTCCTTATCCACACCGCATACGGAGACAGCGCCGTCATCGGTGATATCGATCTTAACACCGGTCTGGTCAATAATCGCATTGATGGTCTTGCCTCTTTGTCCCACGACCTCGCCGATCTTGGAAGGATCGATCTTAATCTGGACAATCTTCGGTGAATAAGGGCCGACCTCCGGTCTCGGTTCAGAGATAACCGGTGCCATAACCTCATCCAGGATATAGGTTCTTGCTTCCTTGGTACGGTAGATTGCCTTTTCGATGATCTCTCTGGTCAGGCCGTGGATCTTAATATCCATCTGAATTGCTGTAATACCCTTGTGAGTACCCGCTACCTTGAAGTCCATATCCCCGAAGAAATCCTCAAGCCCCTGGATATCGGTCAAAATAATATAATCATCATCCGTATCACCTGTAACAAGGCCTACGGAGATACCCGCTACCATTGCTTTGATCGGAACGCCTGCCGCCATTAAGGATAAAGTGGATGCGCAGATACTGCCCTGTGAGGTAGATCCGTTGGACTCCAGCACCTCGGATACGGTACGGATCGCATAAGGGAACTCTTCCTCGGAAGGAAGTACCGGAACCAGCGCTTTCTCTGCCAGGGCACCATGACCGATCTCACGTCTTCCCGGTCCTCTGGAAGGTCTCGTCTCACCTACGGAGTAGGAAGGGAAATTATAATGATGCATATATCTCTTGCCGGTCTCATTCTCATCGATACCATCCAGTCTCTGGGTCTCTGCCAGGGCGCCTAAGGTTGTTATGGTAAGCACCTGTGTCTGTCCCCGGGTGAACATACCGGAGCCATGAGTCCTGGGCAATACATCGATCTCAGCGGTAAGTTTTCTGATATCATCGACTTTTCTGCCATCCGGACGCTTCTGATCCTTTAAGATCATCTTGCGAACGGTCTTCTTCTGGAATTTATAGATTGCCTCGCCCAATAACGGAAGCCATTCGGGATGCTCTTCTTCATAGCGGGCAATCAGTCTCTCCGTAATCTGTCTGATATTCTCTTCCCTTACCTGCTTCATATCGGTAAATACGGCTTCTTCCATAGCTGCCGGCGTTATAAAATTCACCAGGTCCTCATAAAGCTCCGCAGGAGTATCACAGATGATATACCCGTGCTTCGCCTTGCCGACCTCGGCTACGATGGTTTCAATAAATGCGATAATCTTCTGGTTAACTTCATGAGCGGCAAAGATTGCGGCAATCATCTTGTCCTCCGGAATCTCGTCGGCTCCGGCTTCGATCATGATAACCTTATCCTTGGTGGAAGCAACCGTCAGTGTAAGAGCTGACTGTTCTCTCTGTGCAGAGGTGGGGTTGAATACCAGCTCGCCGTCTACCATACCAACCATGGTGGATGCGGTGGGACCGTCGAAGGGAATATCGGAGATGCAGGTTGCGATGGCAGAACCAAGCATCGCAGTCACCTCCGGCGAACAGTCCTGGTCAACGCATAATACAAGATTGTTCAGGGTGACATCGTTGCGGTAATCCTTGGGGAACAGCGGTCTCATGGGACGGTCAATTACGCGGGAGGTAAGGACTGCATTCTCGGAAGGCTTGCTCTCTCTCTTAATAAAACCGCCGGGAATCTTACCTACTGCATATAATTTCTCTTCATATTCAACGCTTAAAGGGAAGAAATCGATCCCTTCTCTCGGTTTGTCGGAAGCAGTCGCGGTGGACAGCACTACAGTATCTCCGTAATGCATCAATGCGGCGCCGTTTGCCTGTGCGGCTACTCTTCCTACTTCAACGGTCAGAGTTCTCCCGGCTAATTCCATCGAAAAACTTTTGTACATACTTTTAGTCTCCTATTCATTTTTTGTCTGAGTCGGAGGCACCGAAACAACTGAAAAACCTACCGATTACAGTTACTTTCGATAACCTTTTCAGAAGTCTCGGGTTGTCCTCCTGCCACTCTAATACATAATTATACCATTATTATTACCATTATGCTACATTTATTTTCATGGCAATATATTACTAATTATAGTCTCCAGATTTATAAAAAAAATGTGATTCTGTCCACAAAACAGCATATAGAAACATAAAAACTGCCCCGGTATCAGCACGGGGCGATATCACAGGGCAGCTTAAAATCAAAACCTGGAATTTACTACTTTCTTAAACCTAAGCGCTCAATAAGACTACGATATCCTTCGATATCCGTCTTCTTTAAGTATTCAAGTAAACCTCTTCTTTGTCCAACCATCTTAAGAAGGCCTCTTCTTGAGTGATGATCCTTCTTATTGTTCTGCAGATGCTCATTCAGCTCATTGATCCTTGCAGTCAAAAGTGCGATCTGAACCTCCGGGGAACCTGTATCCTCAGGGTTTCTTCCAAAATTCTTGATGATATCCTGTTTCTTTTCTTTGCTAATCATAATATGATCTCCTTTCATTTAAACCGCCAAATACCAAGAAGAAGGTCGGAGTGTCCAGATTCTGAGTATCGGCTGATCTTTGTGCTTGGTTAGCATAACATATTCCGGTCTTATTGTAAACATTTTTTTGAAAAATTAATCTAATTTACTCTTATTATTTGTTCACTTATCATCATAATGATACCTGCAAGCTTAATCCTACATCTTACCTGTAAATTCCGTCTTATCGATCAGATTCCCGCAGGTAACAAAAAGAATTCCCGCAAACATGAGACAGAATACGGCATAAGGCAGCATAACCATAAAATTCAATGCCTTCGGCAGTAAAAAAGCCGCGGCAATGCTGGCACCGATGGAGGGAGCCATAACAGCCATTAAAAAGCCTATTCCTATAAATGCCGTAAGCATCAGATTCGGCTGTCCTCCAAGAACTCTTTGATAAAGTATCGTCATCCCGACGAATACCGCACCGGAGGCCGCATATGCCAGGGCAAATACCAGTCCTGTCAGAATATTGGTACCGCTGATCACGGCAAAAATCAAAAATGCAATAACACCGTCAAAGCAGGGCTTTATAAGTGAGGTTGCCGAGGCATACAAAACCTTCTTAAGGGAGGTCTCGGGTATGAGATAAATATACGGTTTTATAAGCTCTATCTTTAACTTACCCATTATGGTCAAAAAATACTGAATATAAACAGACACTCCCAGCACGATATATCCGGCAAATTCCGGCGCCTCCTTCGTCCGGAAATTATATGCGGCAATTCCCATTGCTGCGGCCATGAAAATAGTATACTTATCCACGAAGATGAATTTGCTCTTCCGCTTCATCTCATGGAGATGCCTGAACAGCAGCGTATTCGCTCCGGAGCCGCGGCCGATTCCATGATCTTCTTCCTTAATATTAGTTTTCTTCGCTGTCTGCCTTGGAATATTACGTCCTTCCTTAACAGCCAGTTTGGTTTGGAAAGTATACTCCGTATAAAGCAGCACATCCTCATAATAATCTGCCTTTCCGGCCGTGAGCAGAGATATCAGCAAGATGCCGGCCACAAGGAAGAACACCAAAGGGACAACAACAGACAGCACGGAGCTCTGCACCGTTCCGATAAAGAACATGGTGACCCATCCGGCAACCGGGATATAGCCGAACCAGGTACTTTCCGCCGTACGCAGGACAGCCTCCCACAGGCCTGTCTGCTCCTGCCTTTGAATCAGCAATACCCCGCATAATACGACTGCAATTGTTGTGTAAAGTAAAATATTAACAATTCGCTTTCTTGCCCTGTTCCCGTTAGAGAATATATAGATGCCGATCGCAAGCAGCTGGCAGAAGAGCATCATGACCGTAAATATGATAAATAACGCGCAGATCTCCCTCATCCCATAGCCAAAGTGGGTTTTCAGATTGATCACCTGATAAAATATAAACACAGAACCGAGAAGTGACTTACCAAGAGTGCTCACCAACCCATACAGCAGTATTTTCTTCGGGGATATGGGGGCCGCAAACAAATGCCCCACATCAGCCATGGAAAATAAACTGGAGCCTGTTGACAGTCCCGATAATACAAAAGTATATAGAAAAAATAAAGAGAATCCGGCCAGAATTAAAAATATAATCCTCTCATCAGCCAGGCTGCCGGTATCCATCTGATTACCGAACACAAGCAAAACAATAACGGAGCCGATGATCATCAGAAAGATGAAACTGTATAATATAAGTAATCCCGGCTTTTTCTTAAGTGACAGGATTCGGTTGATTAATTGTCTGATTACCAGATATATTAGCGCTCTCATACTTATTCCTCACCCTTTGTCCCGGATTGTACAGGTCCCGCAAAAGAACCTCCGTCTTCCCTGCTTTTCATGTCAGCCGCATGGTCTCTCTCTTCCTCGGTTATTTTAAAGAACAGATCCTCCAGCTTCTCTCCGGAGCCCTCGATATCCCTGCGTGTCCTTCTTGCAGCGATCTTTCCATCCATCATGATATTCGTACTGTCCCAGAATTCATCCACACTGTCCAGCATATGGGTACTGATCAGTATGGCCGCACCCTCCTTCTTGATCTCAACGATCAGCTTCTTTAATTCCTTTATGGCATGCGGATCCAGCCCTACCATGGGTTCATCCAGCAATACCAGCTTCGGCTCCGTCAGCAGGCCGCAGCAGATGCTGACCTTCTGCTGCATTCCTTTGGATAATTCATTGCCGAGCTTTTTCTTCTTATCCTCCAGCTCAAGCCGGTGAAGCAGAGCTTCCGCACGCTCCTTCCAATTCTCAAGGGAATAGGCCCGTGCGATAAACTCCAGATGTTCCCATACTGTCATCATATCATACAGTGCGGGTATCTCGGGAATATAGCCCAGAATCCGCTTTGCCTGAAGTGATTTATTCTCGTATCCGTTAATTTTAATGACCCCGTCAAACTTCAGCAGTCCGGCGATGGATTTGATGATGGTGGACTTGCCCGCACCATTCGGACCTAACAGGACCATGATTTCCCCCGGCTGAATCTCAAAACTGATCCGGTCGTTGGCAATTAATTTTCCATAGCGTTTGGTTACATTATTAACTATCAGCATATACTCCTCCGTTTTGCACCCTGTGGATAATATTTCTCATATCAATTTAGTTTGCATGGCATTAACAAATTCCGTCACTTTTGTTATAAAATTCCTTTTAATTATCAGTATACAATAGCCTATCACTTTTTTAAACATAAATATTATTTTATACAAAAAACTGCCCCATATCTATCTGCTGTTATATGGGGCAGCAATCAAATAATACGATTATAAGGATATTTAAAATATTAAAACAGAATATAAGGGAGTATTATTCCGGAAACGGATATGACCTGGCAATCCGGATATCCTCCTGCATCTTTGCAATAAGCTCCTCCATGGTATTGAATTTCAACTCAGGCCGCATATAATGGAGCAATTCGACCTCCAGCTTCTCACTATACAGATTACCCAGGTAGTCAAAGATATAGGTTTCCACTCCGACCGCTTCCTCTTCACCTACGGTAGGTTTATAACCGATATTGGTTACACCGGGATGTAAACCGCCGTCAATCCGCGTACGGGATACATAGACTCCGCAGGGAGGCAGCAATTTATAGGACAGAGGAAGCATGTTAATGGTCGGAATTCCAATAGTCCTTCCAAGCTTCCTGCCATGCACCACCTCGCCGCGAATTGCATAGGGCTGTCCCAGCATCGCGTTAGCCGCCTCAATATTACCGTCCTTGATGGCGCTGCGGATAGAAGAACTGCTGATTACCTCCTCCCGCCACCGTAATTTATCACAGTGGACCACCTGATAACCATATCTGTCCCCGAACTGCTTCAAGAGCTCCACATCGCCCTTCCGGCCGTAACCAAACCGGAAGTCATTACCGACGATGATCACCTTGGCATCCAGCTTTTCTACCAGAATTTCCCTGATAAAGTCCTCCGGTTCCAGATGCCTGGTCTCCTCTGTGAACGGATAAGATACAAGCACATCGATACCGAAGCGTTTTACCTTCTCAAGCTTCTCCTCTTCCGTATAGATCAGTTCAAATTCTTTATCTGAAAATAAGTTGCCCGGATGCAGCGAAAAACTGAACATCACTGCGGTCAGTCCCTGCTGCTTATGGGAGATTGCCAGTTTTACCAGCTGCTGGTGCCCCAGATGGATCCCGTCGAATTTACCCAGGGTAACTGCCGTATTCTTCAATTTAAAATCTGTTATTCCTGCTATATACTCCATCGTTAGTCTCCAATCCACTATCATAAAGCGGCATACAATAACTGATTATGCAATGATCCCTGCCTGCGGATCAGGAACCCGTCTGCCTGTTATAGATGATGCCTATGAGAGGAACATCTTTATCGGTCTGTATATCCGTTCCGCAGGATCATATCCGTAAATTCCTACGAATCCGTCCTGGGAATCATATACCCGCACCCATTCCGTTATAATATCCTCCTGCTTCTGGCTGATATGCTCCGGTCCGAACCGGTTGCCGTTATAGATGAGCTTATGATACTGTGTAAGTACGGATACCTTGTCATACCCTTTAAAAAAATCATCTGCCTTGAACACATAAGGCTCCAGCCTGCTGCTGCGGACTAATTCCTCAAGCCGGGACAGGGTTATCGCATCTTCCAGCTTAAAATTGCCCACCGCAGTCCGGATAAGACTCTTCATGGTACCGCCGCAGCCCAGGGTCCCGCCGATATCATGCAATAATGTACGGATATAGGTTCCTTTGCTGCAGTCCACCGACAGGGTTATCTCCTGCAGCTCCGCAGTATAGTGTAAGATACGGATATTTTTGACGGTTACATTCCTGCGTTCTCTTTCTATTTCCTTTCCCTGTCTTGCCAGCTCATACAGCCTCCTGCCGTTTACCTTGACCGCCGAATACATGGGAGGCAGCTGCAGGTATTCTCCCACATAGCTCATTATGGCTGTCTTTATCTCTTCATAGGAGGCATGAACCTCACAGGTGCGTAATACCGTACCTGTTATATCCTGGGTATCCGTTGTTATCCCCAGCTTCAGCACAGCCTCATAGGTCTTATCCTTGTCCGTAATCATATCCACCAGCTTGGTGCCTGTCCCGATGCATACCGGCAGAACACCGGTGGCATCCGGATCCAGGGTGCCTGTATGACCGATTTTCTTTATCTTTAAGATACCTCTCATTTTCGCAACTACATCATGAGAGGTATATCCTTTTTCTTTATATATATTTATGATTCCGTTAATCAAATCTAAAACTCCTTATCTGGGCAGGAGAGATACGGGGGGACGCGGATTTAACTCAAAAACCTTCGGTTTATTCATTTATGCTGCGCTTATCTGTGAAGCCAGATTGCTAATGCGATAGGTTATATATTGATTTCAACTCAAAAACCTTTGGTTTTCCAT
>JAFADH010000367.1 GCA_023424995.1 Bacillota bacterium
GTTCAAAATAACGGAAATACAAGAATATGCTTTGCGACTGAGGTGGAGGCGGCCAGGAACAACTGGGAAATCATAGATGCGGATCCCGGTGCTGTTACTACCATTGATATTTCATGGCTTTCTGATGCCGTTGAGAATATTATCATATTTAGAGGCGCGGATGATACGACAAATACAAGATCCCGTGTTGTGTTAAAATCAAAGCCTGCGAAGCTGGAGGTCAATGTTAATTATACTAATGTTGATGCGGTATCATCTACAGCTACCATTGCTTCGCTGGTTAATATCATGTCGACTTCCGGAACCGGAAGCAGTCCCATCATTTTTTCAGATCTGGAATGGAGAAAAGGTGATAACGGTCAGTGGCAGAGCACGGATACATTCACAGTTGCATTACTGAACAAGTTTCTTGTAAAAGGCACTTATGTCTATTTCCGTATTAAGGCGGTTAATGATGTGGTTTCCGGGTCGGATTATCCGGATGGGACTGACGGCAGGCGCTTTAGCAATGCCGTCAAGATTAAGATTGCAAAGAAACCGGCAGCGCCTGTCTACGGGATTGATGGGGGAGAATTCACTGCTGAGATTAAGTATGGCAAAGAGTACAGAGTATCCTCGGGCGGCACAGTTTCCGGCTGGGAAAAGGTGACTGACAGGGCTGTTAAGACTATTTTACTTTCCGATATTATTGATAATATAGGAATAATAAAAGACGGAACCACCGAAGCTAAGGCATTTCCGGCTATGACCATTGAGATCAGGGATTATGCAACCTCAAAGGCTGCTTCTTCAAAGATTACGACTATTGATCTGAACAGCCAGCGTGTATTGGGCAGCAGTCAGATGGTAACAGGCAAAGCCCCTGCCAATGCTATTGCGGACGGTGATGTTAACATCTATGTATCCTACAATGGAAGTACTAACGTAAATCTGGAGATTCCGAAAGCGTCAACCGCGCTGCCGTATGAATATACGGTGGTTAAAAACGGAGCGGCCCTGGATCTTGCCAGAGCGCAATGGTCTTCGGTAACTAAGGGAACTGCCACGAAGATTCTTGCCAGCAAGGCTGTGCAGGGAGGAACCTTATATGTGAGGCAGAAAGAGATCAAGTATAAGGCTGCCACGGCGAATGCCGCTGCCGTAGAATATGCAATGGCTTCCACCTATGTAACGCATACTATAAATTATCCTTCCATCCCTGAGATTGTGGACACAAGCTATACCTTTATCAAGGGCGGTTATTCGGGAGACATTACCTTTACTTCAACCTTGAATGCAGTGGGCAAGACTCCGTTTGAGACTACGATAAAGAGTATTAAGCTGGGAACGAAAGCAATTGATTATGAAACCTCTACGGCAACAAGCGGCGGAGTCAGTACTATGACTATTACGTTAAAGAAGGAATCTCTGTCGACCCTGGCTACCTGCTACAACAAGGCGGTTACCATCACTTATGGCAATGGCACCACGGACAAGACCTCTATTAAGCTGACGATTCAGAGTCCGGCACCGGCCGCTGCCCTTACATTTACCTTGAACAAGGGCACCAATACAGGAACGGCTTCCTTTACCATGGTTACCTCGAAGGCAGCAGGCAACAGCTGGGTATATATGATCAGCAGTGCTGAGATTCCGAAGCCGAATACAGTTGATAAAGCGGCAGATGTGGCGACAGCTGCCGGAACCACCGTCACAACCTTTGCTGCGGCCACGGTGGATAATATAACCGCCGCGGATGGTAATTACCTCACTATATTCGAAGTGAATGCTTCCGGGAATGTTGTGAAATACAGCTGCAAGAAGATAACGGCAGATAATATCAGATAAAGCTGAGGAGCAGGACGGTGAAGGACCTTACCGTCACATCACCGGATTAATCAGCAGAAATAATACTGGCATATAGCGGATTGGAGCTCTTATATGATAACCATAAGTGTGTGTATGATTGTTAAGAATGAGGAAAAGGTTCTGGCCAGGTGCCTTGATACCCTTCATGGCTTGGCAGATGAGATTATCATTGTAGATACGGGATCCGCTGATGCCACCAAGGAGATAGCAGCCGGATATACGGATAAGCTTTATGATTTTCCCTGGATAGATGATTTCTCCGCAGCCAGGAATTTCGCCTTCTCTAAAGCAACTATGGAATATATCTATTCCGCTGATGCAGATGAAATACTGGATGAGGAAAATCGCCGGCGTTTTCAGCTTTTGAAGCAGACCCTCCTTCCGGAGATTGAGATTGTCCAGATGAAATATGCGAACCAGCTGGAATTCAATACAACCTATAATTATGATGTGGAATACCGGCCGAAGCTGTATAAGAGACTTAGAACCTTACGCTGGGAAGAGCCGATTCATGAGAATGTGGTCTTATCTCCGGTCATTTACGACAGTGAGATAACTGTTATACATAAACCTGTTTCCAGCCATGCCGGGAGAGATTTTGCAATCTATCAAAGAATTATTAAGAGGGATGGTAAGCTATCTCCCAAACTTTATGAGATGTATGCCAGAGAATTACTTATCGCCGGTACGGACCGGGATTTTCAGGAAGCCTTCTCCTTCTTTCTGGAATTTGCGGAACGGGAGGAGGGCACAATACGGGAACGCAAGATATGCGAGAGTATTCTTCTTAAATGCTGTCTGACAAACAATGACCTCACAGGTATCTTAAAATACGGCCTGCGCAATATTGCAGATGGAAAGGGCTGCTCGGAAGTATGCTTTCTCCTGGGAGAATTCTTCTACCGCCTTATGGATTACAAGGAAGCAACCATATGGTATTATAATGCGGCGTATGAGACGGAAAGCGAGCTGAACATACATTATTCCGGGGATTATCCGTTATTACGGCTGGCGGAATGCTATCGTAACCTGGGTAATACAGAACAAGAAATGGAATTCTTGAGGCTTTACAATAATTGGAGCATACCACATGGAGGTGATAGCTTTGACGGAGAGCATACAAAGTATATTTGATCAGAATATCAAGCTCTTAAGTGAGCTGGATAAGGCTGTGTATTATTTCAGAGGGCAGCAGTATGAGAAGGCTCTTATTCTGGTGGCGGAATCCATCGATAAGGTTCGCTTTGTGATCGAGGCGATTATTAAGGAGCGGGAGCATTTTAAGCTGGCATCCACCGATCCCATATCAGAGATGCTGTCAGGGATTCTGGAGGCAAAGAAGAATAATGATTTCATTCTTCTGGCTGATATTCTGGAGCTTCAGCTGATCAGCTTTTTAACCGGTATCCAGGAGCTGGTTATCAGCAAGGATGAGGTAGCATTTAATAAAGGAAATTACCGGGAGAATATCGACCTGCTGTTACAGCGGGGACTCTATATACCGCAGGAGCTGCAAAAGCCTGTGGATACGGCGAAGCTGTTAAAGAGCGGCTACCGGGTAGAATTTACCTCCAGCGGATTGATGACTCTGGCGGCTGAGAACGGCGGTTTGAAGTTCTATTTTCATACCAATAATAAAGTGGAGCAGGAGGCCAGGCTGCTGGCCGGAAGCTGGCAGAAGGAGAACACCTCACGCTATATTCTCTATGGGTTTGGTATGGGATACCATGTCAGGGAGCTTGTTAAGCAGGACAGCCAGGCTCATATCGAGGTATATGAGGCGGATTTGAATGTTCTTATGCTGGCCTGTGCCTTTACCGATGTGAAGGAGCTGCTGCTGAATGAAAGGGTTACGGTCATATATGATCCGGGGTTTGTATGGCTGAAGGACCGTATTGCCAATATAAAATATAAGGACGAATTCGTCTTGCATTATCCTTCTTATAAGAATATTCGAAGCAAGAAGGGCAAGGCGTTATTTGTTAAAGCATTTCCCTGGTTAAAATCACTGGATGAATGCTGAGAGTCGAATTCACATCTGCAGGGTATCTCCTATATTTCTTATAGTAGAACCCTGTTTTTATTATATATGAAATAATTCGGAGGAAGGTCATGCAGTCCATGTTATTATATTAATAGTCAATAGCTGCATTCAATTAATTCATATATTTTCCATATAACCTGTAACAGTTTATATTATAAAATATGGAAAATAAATTTTTATTTTGTTATAATCAGAATATATGAGTTATAATTGTGAAAATATGGTGAGAATATGACAATGAAGAGAATGTGATAAGAAAAGATAATATGATAAGAAAAGAGATTCTGAATGAAAGAAATTCTAATATGGAACAAGCCGGATATGCAAACAAAAGCATAATACATGAAATAATTCCAAATAACCCGGCACTTCCATGCTATGAGTAATGAAGAATAATCACAGCAGGTAAGTACCGGACGAGTGTTATAAAGTCTATGTGAAGATATTTTATCTCATATGAAGTTATAGAGAAGGATACCAATGAAATATAGTAACTCAGGAAAGGATGGGAATTCTATGATTTATATTTTAATCGTTGCAGCTGTTGTATTCATGGAGTACAAGATCAAAGGACACATTGATAAGAATCGGGAGTTGGACGAGCGTCAGGAGATTTTAAACGGCAGGATCATTATCCGGAAGCACTACAATGAAGGAGCTTTTCTTAGTTTTTTGAAAAATAATAAGGAGCTCCTAAAGACCATCTCCTGTGTGGGACTTGGTCTGTTAGTGCTCCTTTTTGCAATCCTGCTGCCGAAGAAGGGCAACAAACTGTTAAAATTAGGTCTGTCCCTGGTGCTTGGCGGGGCAATCAGCAATGTATGGGACCGGTTCGGCAAAGGCCATGTGATTGATTATTTCTCAATCAATTATAAGAAGCTTAAGACGATTATCTTTAACTTGTCCGACATGGCAATCTTCTTAGGAACCTTCCTGATGTTATTAGCTTCCCTGCCGTCTGCAGTATTCAAGGGAAGCTCCCACAAAGCCCTTAAATAACGGATGCGGCTTATTCGGCCTGGATTTGAATTCCGGGTGAGCCTGGGTTGCTAAGAACCAGGGATGGTCCAGAAGCTCGATCATCTCAACGATGCGTCCGTCCGGTGATAACCCGGAGAGCTTCATATTATGTTCTGAAAAAGCATTGCGGTAGTAGTTATTTACCTCATAGCGGTGACGGTGCCTTTCGTGAATGGTCTTCTCTCCGTATAATTGGTATGCGATGGTGCTTTCGTCCAGGATACAGGGATAGGAACCAAGCCGTAGGGTTCCGCCGATATCTTCGATCCCGTCCTGCTCCGGCATCAGGTGTATTACCGGATGGGTTGTGGCGGGATTCAGCTCAACGCTGTGGGCATCTTCATAACCAAGAATATTACGTGCGAATTCAACCAATGCCAGCTGCATGCCAAGACATAATCCCAGGAATGGGATTTTGCTCTCACGGGCATAGTGGATGGCATTTATTTTGCCCTCGATACCGCGGTCCCCAAAGCCGCCGGGTATCAGGATACCACAGACATCCCCCAGCAGCTCGGCAACATTCTCTCTGGTTACGGTCTCGGAGGGAATCCACTTAATATTGATGGAAGCATGATGAGCGACCGCTCCGTGCTTTAAGGATTCAACAACACTGATATAGGCATCGTGGAGCTGTGTATATTTGCCGACCAAAGCTACGGTTACACTCTCTTTCGGGTTCTTTAAGGATTGGACCATCTCTTCCCAATCACGAAGGTCCGGTGTAGGACAAGGAAGATGCAGACAGGATAAGGTGACATCCGCGATGTGCTCCTGTTCTAAAGCAAGGGGAGCTTCATAAAGATATTCCACATCAAGATTCTGCAGTACATTGGAACTGGGAACATTACAGAAAAGAGCGATTTTTTCCTTGATACCGGGTTCCAGAGGATACTCGGTTCTGCATACGATGATATCAGGCCTGAGGCCGATGCCCTGAAGCTCCTTTACGCTTGCCTGGGTAGGCTTGGTCTTCATCTCGCCGGAGGCTTTCAGATAAGGGATCAGCGTAACATGGATTAAAGCGACATGGTGGTCGCCTAAATCCTGACGGAATTGACGAATCGCCTCCAGGAAGGGCTGGCTTTCGATATCGCCCACGGTTCCGCCGACTTCTATAATGGCAATATGTGTGTCGGTGCTTGCGTCATTTCTATAAAAACGGCTTTTGATCTCGTTGGTGATATGAGGGATTACCTGAACAGTACCCCCGCCAAAATCGCCGCGTCTTTCTTTGGATAATACGGACCAATAAATTTTACCAGTGGTCACGTTGGACATCTTATCGAGTCTTTCATCGATAAAACGCTCATAGTGTCCTAAGTCCAGATCAGTTTCCGCACCGTCGTCGGTTACGAATACCTCACCATGCTGAATAGGATTCATGGTACCCGGATCAATGTTGATGTAAGGGTCAAATTTCTGCATAGTCACATGATAGCCACGTGCCTTTAGCAATCTTCCGAGGGAAGCGGCAGTGATACCCTTTCCCAAGCCTGATACTACACCGCCGGTGACAAATACATATTTTACTGGCATTTTTTAATTTCCTCCTTCTCGCTTACGTCTTCTTTATTTTAAATTTACTATTAAATTAAATAAAAAAAGCCATCAACCTTATCAACTGTAATGGCAAATGAGTGATAACAACCGGATATTCCATGGCTGATTTTAACCCACATTCCGGCGTCCTTGCTGGTATGATGTACAATTTCTGATATAGTATACTACATATAGTGTAAGAAGTCAATTGTAAGAAGCATAACTTTTGAGACTGTAAATGGTAAATATGTGCCAGAAATTTTAGGTTGTACACAATTTAATCACATATTTTTTAGAAGTTTTTAATTGATTTATGTTAATACTATGGATATAATGAGGTATACGGTAAATGGAAAATACGTTATATACTGTTAAATAACGAATAAATATATTATATCGAATAGAATTAAGTATATGTTGAGGCGGAAAGAGCCTGAAAACAGATATGCCTGAGGCACGGAGCGGCAGGTGATGAAAGGAATGGTGGGTTTTTGGACAATAACAACAAACCGAATAAAAACGGCATGCCAAATAAGGTTGCCATTGTAATAATCTTAGTGTTTTCCTTATTTGTGTGGTATATGTTCTCCATGCTGCAGGATCAGCTGAGGAACGGGACGAAGGAAGAGATCACCTATGACAGATTCCTTGAGATGCTGGATAACGGCGAGGTTACCAGTGTGGAAGTCGTATCGGACCAGCTGCTCATAACCCCTGTAGGACAGGAGGATAAGGTTTACAAGACCACCTATTATACGGGATATTTTGTGGATCCTGAATTAGTCAATCGTCTTGAAGAGGCAAAAGTAGAATTTAAACGTGATATACAGCAGACCAACTTTTTATTGTCAATCGCACAGATTGTCCTTCCCTTCGTGGCAATCTATGTGGTGATGTGGTTTCTATTCCGGGCGATCTCCAAGAACAGCGGCGGGGTCATGGGCGTCGGCAAGAGCAATGCCAAGGTATATGTGGAGAAGCAGACCGGCGTCACCTTCAAGGATGTGGCCGGCCAGGAGGAAGCCAAGGAATCCCTTACGGAGATCGTGGATTTTCTGCATAACCCGGCAAAGTATACCCGGATCGGTGCTAAGCTGCCCAAGGGCGCTTTGCTCGTGGGACCTCCGGGAACCGGTAAGACGCTGCTGGCTAAGGCAGTGGCCGGTGAAGCCAAGGTACCGTTCTTCTCCCTGTCCGGCTCGGATTTTGTGGAGATGTTCGTGGGTGTAGGTGCTTCCCGGGTCAGGGATCTGTTCAAGCAGGCGCAGCAGCAGGCGCCCTGTATCATATTCATCGATGAGATCGATGCTATCGGTAAAAGCCGTGATACCCATTACGGCGGAGGCAATGACGAACGCGAGCAGACCCTGAATCAGCTGCTTGCCAACATGGACGGCTTTGATTCCTCCAAGGGTCTTGTAATCCTGGGTGCTACCAACCGTCCCGAGGTACTGGACAAAGCCCTGCTTCGTCCGGGACGCTTTGACCGCCGTATCATCGTGGATAAGCCGGATTTAAAGGGCAGGGTGGATATCCTCAAAGTACATGCCAAGAATGTGCTGATGCATGATTCCGTGGATCTGGAGGCAATTGCAAGGGCAACCTCCGGGGCAGTGGGCTCCGATCTTGCCAATATGATCAATGAAGCTGCCATACTTGCAGTAAAGCAGGGCAGAACGGTTGTGACCCAGGATGATCTGTTCGAATCCGTGGAAGTGGTTATCGCCGGTAAAGAGAAGAAGGACCGTATTCTGAGCAAGGAAGAAAAGCGGATCGTCGCTTATCATGAGGTCGGCCACGCATTGGTGACCGCTCTTGAGAAGAATGCGGAACCCGTTCAGAAGATAACCATCGTACCCAGAACCATGGGCTCCCTGGGCTATGTAATGCAGGTTCCCGAGGAAGAGAAATACTTAATGAGCCAGGATGAGATGATGGCGCGTATCGTAACCTTGTATGGCGGCCGGGCGGCTGAGAAGCTGGTATTTGAATCAGTTACCACAGGAGCTTCCAATGATATTGAGAAGGCAACCTCTCTGGCAAGAGCGATGGTTACCCAATACGGTATGTCCGAGAAATTCGGCCTTATGGGACTGGAATCCATCGAGAACAGGTACCTGGACGGCCGGGCAGTCTTAAATTGCGGTGATCAGACAGCGGCGGAGATCGATACCGAGGTTATGAAGATCCTGAAGCAATGCTATGCCAGAGCGGAAGAGCTTCTTGCCGGCAACCGTGAGGTTCTGGATAAGATCGCGGAGCATCTGATAACCAAGGAAACCATCACGGGTGAGGAATTCATGAGGATTTACCGTGAGATCAAGGGGATCACGGAGGAGCCAAAGGCAGAGATTGAGACAAAAAGTGGATCAGCTCATATGAAAGAGCTTGAGGCAAAAAGCGGATCAGCTCATATGGAGCCTGAGACAAAGAACGAATCAGCTCATATGAAAGAGCCTGAGGCAAAGAATGGATCAGCTCATATGAAAGAGCCTGAGATAAAGAGTGGATCAGCTCATATGAAAGAGCCTGAGATAAAGAGTGAATCAACACGCACGAAAGGGTTTGAGACAAACAATGGATCAAATCCAATAACGGAGCTTTAGACAAAGAAAATTCGGCTTCCGAGACAGGCTGGAGAGAAAGGCGGAACTTTAAGCGCAACCGAGGCATGAGCTGATAACCGGCAATAAGAGAAGAAATCGAATTAAGCTAAAGAGTTATAATATAAAGTCAAACAGATAAAACCAGAGAGAGGAAACCAATATGAAAAGATTCTGGAAAGATGGCGACATAGTATTATTCCAGGGAGATTCCATCACGGACTGCGGCAGAGACAGGGAAGATGATAAATCGTTAGGAACGGGCTATGCAAGTAAGCTGGCAGGCGTCTATGATAATCTGTTCCCCGGGCACAAGGTCAATTTTATCAATCGCGGGGTGAGCGGTGACCGCACCTGTGATTTGGTCAGGCGTTACAATAAGGATTTTAAGGAGGTGCAGCCTGACTTTATATCAATACTTATCGGTATTAATGATGTATGGAGAAAATATGACAGCAACGATCCCACCAGCATCGGACAGTTTGAACAAAACTACCGTACGGTGCTTGAAGCCATAAAGAGGGAGATTCCGAAAGCCAGGATCATGATACTGGAACCCTTTTTAGTTCATACCATGGAGGAAAGGACCGCATGGCGTGTTGATCTCGATCCGGTGATCGGAGTTACGAGAAAGCTGGCCCATGAATATGCGGATTATTATCTGCCTCTGGACGGAATTCTTAACTGTTACAGGAATAAAGGCTACTCGGATGCGCAGCTGGCTGAGGACTGTGTACATCCGTCACCGCAGGGCCATGGCATTATAGCTTATGAATATATGAAGCTCCTTGAGATTATATGATAATTAATAAAATCCGCTCCGGGCCAAAAGTGCTTAGAGCGGATTTTGTTAATATTTTGTATTGCGAATCGCTTTCGATTCGCAATACAATCAGATATAATAGGCATAGAAGGAGGCGATTATTATGGCTCGTACATCAAATGTATTTGCTCGTATCGAACCCGAGATTAAAGAGCAGGCAGAAAAAGTCTTAAACCAGCTTGGTATTCCAATGTCAGATGCAGTTAGTATTTTTCTGCACCAAGTGGTACTTCAGCAAGGGATTCCTTTTAAAATAAAAAACATTGATAACAAATCATTGTTTCTTAGTGATTTAAATGAGGAGCAATTTAACAACGAAATCGAAAAGGGACTGGCTGATTTGATCTCAGGGAATGTTGTATCAGCGAAAGCAGTTGCAGACAAGATGCATCGGGATTATGGAGTGTGAATTGTTGGAAGATAATATACACCGAACAAGCCGAACATGATCTTCGGGGAATTTATGAGTATATTGCTCTTACATTGCTTGAGCCAGACACTGCAAAAAAACAAGCAGGACGTATCATTGACGCAATAGATAAATTTAGAACAAATGCCTTTACGACATAGAGTATATGAAAGAGAACCATGGAAAAGTAAAGGATTGCGTTTTTTACCGGTCGATAATTATCTTGTGTTTTATTTACCGGTTGCGGCAGAGGATACGGTTGCTATGATCCGTATCATGTATGAGAAGCGTAATAAGAAAAAGCAATTATCACAAACGGATAAAATATGAAACAAAATATATATGGATGACAGGAGCCGGATTCTTTTGAAGCCTGCTCTTTTTTGTGCATTAATACCGGAATAGCCCATATGAAATACAGCCTGGGTCAAGGATGAGATTATTTGTGCAGGTAAGGAATCTTAAAAAAATGTATAATAAGCTAAAAAATTTGTATACAATTATGTGCAAAATGCTGATATATTGTAGACACGATCGAAACACAAGCTTAGAGTATGTTTGAAAATTTATTCTCGCGTTCTGCATGCTCCAGTTTGCGGTATATTTGTCTCAAATTCAGTCAGGGCAGCCCGTTACGCCTCCCTCATTTGAGCCAAATTTCCTGCAAGCTGTACGTACAGACCACAGAAAGCAATTTCAAACACGTTCCGGCGTATTTCGATTTGTCCAATAGATAGAGGAGGATGAAGGATGAAAAAGAGAATAATAGCTGTACTTATGGCGGCAATGATGGTTATGGCCATGCTTGCGGGCTGCGGCAAACAGACGGACCCGACTGCGACCGACAATAACGATACATCGGAAGAGACAAATAATGCAACCAAAACACCGGAAGCGACGAAAGGGGCGGATCAGGAAACTGAAAGCCCGGTAACGGAACCTACAGAGATCATATATATCTTTGCAGATGGGGACGAAGGCGCCAAAGCTTCGATGAATGAAATCGTCGACCGGTTTAATGAGACCCATAAGGATATGACCGTTACCATTGAGCCCGGTATCGGCGGGGCTTACAGTGAGCTGTTAAAAACCAAGGACAGTGTGGGTGAATTTCCGGATATTATGGAGATGAGGGATACGGCAGTATATGTTCGTGCCGGTAAGCTGGTTCCTCTGCCGGAGGATATCGTGAAGCTTTTCAAGACCACAACAGCCTTTGAGAATTCAGTATATACCGCTCCCCTGGCAGGAGAGAATACACAGGGCATTATCTACAATAAAGCGTATTTTGATGAAAACGGTTGGACGGAACCGGCTACCTACAGTGAATTCATAGAGCTGTGCCGGAAAATCAAGGATAAGGGGGATATGGCTCCGCTTGTTGTAGGAGGTCAGGATATCTGGCACATGGGCTTCTGGTTCCATAAAGTATATAATGATCAGGTGCTCAGCCAGGATCCCGAATTTATCACCCACTGCTATGAAGGAACCAAGGATTTCTCTGATGCGGCCTTTAAGGCAACCTTTGAGGAACTGAAAACCATCATGCAATATGCGCAGGATGGCTGGGTATCCACGCCGGATGCCCAGATTACAACCTTTCTGGTCAATGACATGGCGGCTATGATGTATTCCGGCACCCACATGTTTTCTCAGATTACAGCTGCCAGTCCGGAATTTGAAATAGGCTGGTTTGCTGTTCCCAGTCCGGATGGTAAAACACGTCTTGTTGGCGGCGGGGGCGTGGGAGGCCTGGCCATATCTGCAGAAGCGGCAGAGGATCCCAATAAGAAAGCAGTGGCGGAAGCATTTATCAGGTTTTTCTTTGAACCGGAAAACTATAAGATCTATTGCGAGAGATTAAGCGCGATACCGGCGACGGTGGAGGTACCGGAGATGGATGTGGCGGAGGTGTTCCAGGAAGTCATCGATGCCAACAGTACGGCAGATGAGCTTGGACCCATGTGGAACGGGTTGGCCGGTACGAACGAATTGCCTCCGGATTTCAGAAACTTTACCTACAAGATTTTAATTGAAGTACTGCAGGGCACCAGGGATATCGATTCTGCCTGTGCCCAGTTAAACAAGACCTGGCAGGTAGGAATGGCAAGCTTTAACCCGGTAACCGGTGTGGGCATCGATAATTAATTGAAAATATCGGATATCAGAATCTCTCCCTCTCAGGGGAGAGATTCTATATAAGGTATGACAGAATGGAGCTTATTATGAACACAGGGAAAAAGGGAATGTTTGATAAGGCGGCTTTTGCATTCATTGCTCCGGCTTTTGTTTTATTTACCGTATTTATCATAATCCCGGCTATATCCAGCGTATATTACAGCTTTACCTCCTGGGACGGGATCAATCCGAACATCAAATTCGTAGGTCTTGCTAATTATAAAGAGATTTTTACAAGCGCACGTTTCGGCAATGCATTGAAGAATACGGTCCTTCTGACCATATTTATTTCCATATTTGAAAATCTGATCGCTTTGCTGCTGGCTTTGCTTGTTGATAATGTCAGGTGGGGAAAAAATCTCTTTCGAAGTGCCTTCTATATACCGGTATTGATCAGCGGAATTGTATCCGGTTTTATATGGAAGATCATGTATAATTATAATTTTGGTACCATCAATTCATTTCTGAAGCTGGCCGGTCTTGAGGATATGAGGCAGGACTGGCTGGGCAATACCAGCCTGACACTCATCATGCTGGGCGTGGTGCTTATATGGAAGGGTGTCGGTTATTATATGGTTATCTATCTGGCCGCTCTGCAGAGCGTATCGCCGGACCTGACTGAAGCGGCACAGATCGACGGCGCAAGTCCGTGGCAGCGTTTTAAGGCAATTACATTGCCGCTGATATCCGGAGCTTTTACAATAAATTTTACGTTATCCTTAATTAACGGACTGAAGGTATTTGACCAGATTAATGTGATGACGGACGGAGGTCCCGGATTTACCACGGAGACACTGGTCTACCTTCTTTATAAGGTAGGCTTTAACGAAGGACGCCAGGGCTTCGGTACGGCAGTCGGATTGATGCTGCTCTTTATCATCATTCTTTTGAATACCGTACAGCAGAAGTTTCTGCGCAGCAGGGAGGTGCAATTATAATGCGGGGCGGAATAAAAAGAATAAGCGTAAAGAATGTGATCCTCTTTATAATAACGATGCTTCTGGCAATTCTCTTTGTCTATCCGGTCCTGTTTGCCCTGATCTCTGCTTTTAAGAGCAATGGAGATATCCTAAAGAATCCGGCGGCACTGCCGGCCTCTCTTTATCTTCAGAATTTTAAGGATCTGTTCCGGCAGTCGGATTTTGCGGCTGCCATCATGCATTCGGTTATTCTGACCGTCGTATCGGAGGTGCTGATCATATGCATCGTCCCTATGGCGGCATACGGAATCGAGAGACGGCAAAGCAGGATTACGAAATTCATATATGCGTTTTTCCTGTCAGGAATGATGATTCCCTTTCAGTTATATATGTTCCCTTTGTTTAAGGAGATGAAAATACTTCATTTATTCGGGAATATGGCCGGGCCGGTCGTATGCTATATCTCCGGCTCCATCTCCTTCGGGTGCCTGTTGTACTGCAGCTTTCTGAAAGGAGTGCCGCTGGAGATCGAAGAGGCCGCCATGATTGACGGATGTACGCCGTTTCAGACCTTTTGGAAGATCACATTTCCATTGCTGGGACCCTGCACGGGCTCGATGATCATTCTGAACGGGCTGGGAATTTGGAATGATTACCTGATGCCGTATCTGGTGCTGCCAAGTAACAGGGCGAAAACCATTACGGTGGAAATTGCCTCCTTTGTAGGACAATATACGGCCAGGTGGGATATTGTATTTGCGGGAACCGTCATTTCCATTATACCTGCGCTGATCATCTTCGGTATATTTCAAAAATACTTTGTAAAGGGCATTATGGCGGGAGCAGCGAAGGGCTGAGCGGTAATGAATACAAGCAAACGTCCGGTGCGAGGCTGCCGGTGCGTTTGCTTTTTCCGTATTCTTATGCTATTCTGATGGATAATAACATACCTATGGGAGAGGACAAAGATGAAGAGGTCGGGCGGAGGTCTTAATCTATATCAGAAGTTTGCGATTACCATTATTCTAATCGGCCTGGTGCCTATGGTAATATTGTCTACCTTCATAGCAAATAATATGATACGGGATTACAGGGAGGCTCTCCGCTCGCAATATGAGCAGGCGGCAGAATATGTATCCAACAGTCTGGAGGTTATCCTGGATTCTTATAATTCGGTTTCGAAGATGCCGTATTTTTATAATTATTCGGCAGAAGAAAATATGATCATCAATTATCTGCCTTCTGATAATTTAAGGCAGATAATATACGGAGTCGGTTATGAGGAAGAGAATATGGTGATACAGCGGCAGGAGGATATGAAGACTTTTTTAAAGTATGTGGTCAGCGTGGACGGTTATATCAACAGCGCCCACTTTATTGCCAGGGACCGGCAGGGAAGCGAGCTTGCCTTTCATTTCAGCGTATACAGCACCTATTTCCGGAATGAAGAATTATTCCGGGAAATTACCGGCTATTCGGATATCAATAAAGAGAGCAATAAAATAATGCTGATACCCTCCCATAATACGGAATACTTTCACGGAATGAAGGAGCAGGTTTTTACGGTTGCCAGGAATTATTTTGATCTCAGAGGCGAGGTCGGGAATACACCCTATGTGGGAACCATATTCCTGGATATAAGCGTCAAAAAGCTGGAGCAGCTGTTCCGCACGGTTAAGTTTAACGGCAGCGAAGAATTCTATGTGGTGGATGAGCAGGGAGGCTGCTTTTATAACAGCACTGGGGAAGCAGACAGCAGCGGACTGCTGCTTAAGCTGCCGGATATGCAGGAATCGGAGAAGTGGCTGGCCGTTGATACCAAGCCGAATGATTATGGACTGAAGGTAATCGTGATTATGAATACGGAGGAAGCATTTTATAGTATCCGGAGCAGCCAGCGTATGATGTATGCTTTCGTGGGAATATCCGTCATAGCCTTATTATGCGGCTCCGTGTTTTTCTCAAAACGCCTGACAAGGCCGATCCATGAGATTATGGAGAATATGAAGAAGCTGGAAAGCGGTAATTTTGATATCCGGCTGCCGGTACGTTCCGGAGATGAAATCGGAATACTGGCGGAGCGCTTCAACCAGATGGGCATAGAATTGAAAACCTACATTAACCAATCCTATGTAGCGCAGATCAAACAGAATGAAGCGGAATTAACGGCCTTAAAGTCGCAGATATATCCCCATTTCCTCTATAATACGCTGGAAATCATCCGAATGACTGCATTGGAGGATAATAAAAAGGTACCGGAGATGATCGAAGCTCTGTCAGAACAGATCCACTATCTGATAGGACCCATGCAGGATATGGTTCCGCTGGACAAAGAGGTGGATGTGGTCCGGAAATATGTGTACCTTCTAAATTGCAGAATCGAAGGCAAGGTACAGCTTACGGTTAACACTCCGGAAGCCTCCAAAATCATGGTACCCAAGCTGATCCTCCAGCCGATCGTTGAGAATGCGTATATTCACGGACTTAAGCCCAAGAACGGAAGCGGAAGCATCCTGGTAGAATCCTCCGTACAGGCCGGACTTCTGGAGCTGACCGTTATGGATAACGGAGCGGGCATGGATGATGAAGCCGTCATCAAGCTTCAAAAGCTGCTTAAGGGAGACGAACCGGGAATTAAGAATGAATATAACTGGCAGAGCATCGGTTTGAAAAATGTGCATGACAGAATACGTTTTTTATACGGTGAACAATACGGAATAAAGATCACCAGTACACCTATGGTAGGGACCATGGTAAGAATATTGATGCCATTTTCTGATATGGAGGAATAAATGATCAAAATGATTATAGCGGATGATGAACCTGTTATCACAAGGGGGATCCAAAGGCTGGTGGATTGGGAAGGGCTAGGAATCCATATTACCGGAGAGTATTCCGATGGAAAAAAAGCAATGGAAGGTATTCTGCTGCAAAAACCGGAGCTGGCTCTGTTGGATATCTCCATGCCGGGAATGTCAGGTGTTGAGATACTGAAAGAATGCAGAGGGATGGGGCTTAAAACACAAATTATATTTATCAGCGGATTTCAGGACTTTGAATATGCCAAAGCGGCGCTTCAGTACGGAGCGGCCAATTATCTATTGAAGCCGGTTATACGGGAAGAGCTTTTAAATTCCATTGAGCTGTGCATAGCCAATATACATGCGGGCCATAACACAACGGTATATTCCGGGGAAGAAGAGCCGGAGCAAAAAGAGGCGGACTATGGGAAGCTGATAGAAATAGAAGACAGCTTCTACATACCGGTCTATGCGGATATTAAATATGAAGGGAATGATAATCAGCAGACAAAAAGGCTGGTAAGATTCTCCTTCATCAGCTTTTTGGAAGAATATTTATCCGAAAGAAGGGCTGGGATCACCTTTACCAAAAAAGACAATATCGTTATTGTAATAAAAGGAATGGACAAGGAAGCCTGCAGAGGAGTATTGGAAGACATGGGATCCCAGGCGAGTAAAGCGATACGGCGGCAGGCTGCCTTTGTGATCGGAAGGCAGGTTTCTGCCATGCGTGAGATACCGGAGGCCTTTGAGCGGTGTCTGGCAATGAAGGGGTATCTATTCTTTGCCGATCCTCTTCAGAATACAATATTAGATGCAGACGAGCCGGTATATACCGGTGAAATCCATACAAAGCGTTTTACCGAGGCCAGGGATATGATGCTGGAGGCGGTAATCAGGCAGGATACGGAGGCTTTGGACCGTGCTTACGGACATTACGGCAGGCTGGTATGCCGGATGGCTGAGGGGAAAAAAGAAGATGCCTGCTTCTATTTCTGTACGGCAATCCGCCTGTTGGAGGAAAGGTTTAAGAACATGGGAATACCCGGAAGAAACCTGGAAATGAAGGATTTACTTGAGGAAGGCCGCAGGTGCAGGCATTACCGGGAAATGCAGGCAGCATACCTCGGAATTCTTGTGGAATATCTGCATTATATCCAAAGGATCATGGCGAATCATGAAAAGCAGGATATTATAAAAGCAAAGGAATATATTGAAAGCCATTATAAGGAAAATGTAACATTAGAAGTACTGGCGAAGGAGATTCATATGAATCCCTATTATTTCAGCAGCTTTTTTAAAAAACATGCGGGAGAGAATTTTAAGGATTACGTGAACAGGGTAAGGATACGCCACGGTGTATCGCTTTTGGTAGCCACGAGCAGGAAGGTCTCCGATATTGCCGGCGAGGTGGGCTTCGGGGATGTAAGGGCATTTAACGATAGCTTCCAGCGCATATATCATGAAACCCCAAGCGCATACCGCAAAAGGGCGGGCAAAGTTCCATATCAGG
>JAFADH010000386.1 GCA_023424995.1 Bacillota bacterium
CCGTAAGCTTCTTATCCGGCCCGGCAAGCATGAGGATGGCTTCACCCGCATAACGGACTGCCTCCTCCGCAAAGATGGGCTGTTCACTGGTTACTACCTTCAGCCGGTTATCTCCCGGAATGTCCCCCGCTCCGACGGCATAATAGTCTTCCGGAAGGGAAGGAAGCGTAATCTGAAGGAGCCTCCCGTATGCAATTGCAGAACGGACCACCTTGCCGTAGAGCATGCCGTCAAATTCCATATCGGCGATATACTCCGCCCGGCCGCTCATTTTCATATCGTGATCCTTCTTCTTAACCGATTCACTGATGTCCCTCATCCGATATCACCTCTCCGAATATAATTCCCCCTGCGCTCCCGTATCTCTCCATGATCTAAGACGATATCCCCTCGGGCTATTACCGTCTCAATGTGCCCCTTCAATGTCCTTCCGTAATATACGCTCTCCTCCTCCGTAACCGGAGTACTGCCTTCCTTATCAAAAAGAACGACATCGGCGTCATAACCCGGCAGCAGCGAACCCTTGCAGGGCAATCGGAAGGTCTCCGCAGGACCTGAGGTAAACCGGTCCACAACGGAAAATCCAAATTCATTGTACATATTCAGGAAGGAATACTTCAGCCCGCCGATACCCATAGGCGTCTCACGGGTATAAGCATGCTTCTTCTGTTCCAGGGTATAGGGACAATGATCCGTCCCGATGGTAGTGATATAATCCAAATACCGGTTCAGTATCAGCCGTTCCTCCTCCGGCCGGACCGGCGGCGTCATGGTGAATTTATAACCGTCCTCCCTGGCAAGATAATCACTGTTGAGAAGAAAATAATGCGGGCAGCTCTCCAGTATAATCTGGCCGCTCATAAGCTCCTTGCGGTATTGCTCTGCCAGCATCCTGACACTGCTTCCGGCACTTACATGTACGATATAGAGCCTTCCTCCGGTGGTTCTCGCCATCTCTGCCAGCGTCATGATCTCCGTATTCTCCGAGAGGACCGGACGTGCCTTCTCATGGTCATGGATTAAGATATCCCCGCTTTTATCAATCAGTTCGTCGTTCTCCGCATGCACCGTGATTATGGTCCCCGTCTCCCTGGTCTCCTTCAAGAGCTCGCAGATATAGCCGTGACCGGTACGGCGGTCCGTCTCCGAATAGGTAGTGAACAGCTTAACGGAATTAATTCCAAGCTGCCTGCACTCCTGGATTATCCGGGAGGCAGGATCCGAAGGTCCCGCCACTGTTCCATGGAATGAATAATCGATAAGGCTGTGCTCCGCCAATGCCTTGCGCTTATTAAATTCTATGCGGACGGAGTCCGCAGCTTTCACCGGATCCAAAAAATCAATGAACGCAGTCACTCCTCCATAGACCGCTTCCCGGGAACCGGAATAGAAATCATCCTTCGTCACATTGCTTCCCACCCCAAGGGCAAAATGGACATGGGGATCGATAAAGCCCGGCAGAACGTATCTGCCGCCTGCATCGATCGCCCTCCTGCATTCATGGCTGTCCATGGAGACTTGTGCGATCCTGCCTCCTTGAAGATAAAGATTGCATTGGTGAAGCTTTCCCTCCAGATATACCGCGCCGTTTACAATTCCTAGATCAAACATCGTATCATCCTTTCCATGCCCTACATATTTGTTTGACTGTTCAATCAAATTTAATGGTATAAAAAAAGGAAAACAGACCAAGTCTGTTCTCCCCTTCGAGATTTCTCACTTTATTATACAGAAAAACAATCCGTTTCCTGCATTCTTTATTATCAATTATATTAACATTCCTTATAAGTCATGTCAAACATAGTTTTCAGAAATACTAATCTTTTCTTTCAATTATTACAATTTATTATTCTCATAATTATTCTCTTCTTATTATCCTTCTTAATAAATCCTGTGAATCGCGTTATCTTTTTTACCGGAAACTGCTTAAAGCTGCTGCGTGAAATCCTCCAGCAACAGCTTAAGGCTTCCGCCGCAGACCATTCCCTCCGACATGGCGTCCTCCGAATCCAGGGTTGCATGAATGACCTCATAAGTCCCGCTGCCGATCATACTCACTGCCTTGCGGATCATTCCCGCTTCCACACATCCGCCTCCGATGCTTCCGAAGGTGGCGGTATCCTCGAACACCAGCATCTTGGCTCCCGCTTTGCGGGGAACGGAGCCTTCCGAATGCATAATGGTAGCCAGGCAGCAGGGTCTGTCAAGTCCGGCAAGCAACTCCATAACCCGGTCATCCCCGTCGGAACGGTTCACCGCCATATTCTCCGCGGATTGCAGGCGCTTCCTCTGTATGATCTCCGCTATGATGGCTACGGCGATCTCTTCCGTGGTGACTGCACCGATGGGCAGTCCTATAGGGGTTCGGATTCTCATAAGCCGGTCTCTGTCATATCCCTCCTCCGTCAGATGCTCCATGATGGCCGAGGTCCTTCTCCTGGAACCGATAAGCCCGGTATACACCGGCTCCTTATATTGCATCAGCTCCCTGATGCAAAGGATGTCATGCTTGTGACCCCTGGTGATTATTACGTTATAATCACTCTCCGCCGGTTTTATCCTGCTGATCGATGCTTCGAAGCTGTCGCATATTACTTCATCCGCTTCCGGAAACCGTTCCCTGTTGGCAAACTGTCCCCGGTCATCGATCACGACCGCATAAAAGCCCACCAGCTTTGCCAGCTGCACCACCGGCAGGGCAATATGTCCTCCGCCATAGACGATGACACGCTCCTTCTTATAAAAGGGCTCCGCAAAGATGAGCGTCCCCTCTCTGTCAATACAGGCAGGCTTACCGGACAGAAGGATCTCCTTGTATTCCGTCCCGGACAGATACCCGGTATTACCAAGTGTTCGGTGAAAGTCCCGGATATTCCCTTTCCTGCCCTGCAGACAGGTTATCATAAGCTGTGCTTGTGAAGAACTATTCCATATATCACGAATCTGAGTATATATATTTGCCATTATGCTTCCTCCTGTGATACCTTAAAACCGTCGCTGCAGACAGCAAAACAGGCAGTGCGGTCTGACTGCGGATAAGTAAGCTGCGGCATCAGCTTCTTCCGCATTCGCCGTCTGCGCCCGTCAGGATCGCCAGCCCATGCTCCAATACATCAATGATATATTCCAGGCTCTCCTCCACGGCCTTTCTGCTGCCGGGAAGATTGATGATCAGGGTATTCCCGCGGATTCCTGAGATTCCCCGGCTTAACATGGCACGCCTGGTTATAGCCATGCTGTAGGCGCGGATTGCTTCCGCAATACCGGGTACTTCCCGGTGGAGCACCTTCTTTGTGGCTTCCGGAGTAATATCTCTGGGAGATAACCCGGTCCCTCCTGTGGTCAGTACCAGATCACAGCCCTGACCGTCGGACAGCCGGATCAGCTCCTCTTCCAGCATTATCTGTTCGTCCGGAAGCAGCTGATAGCTGACCACGTCAAAGCCATATTCCTTAAGACGGGCAATGAGGTATGCCCCGCTGGTATCTTCCCGTTCTCCCCTGCTTCCCTTATCACTCAGTGTAACCACTGCCGCCTTATATTGATATGACATACAGCTCATCCCCCAATCTTAATACGCCTCCCTGCAATACCTTTGCAAAGATACCCTCACGAGGCATGATACAGTCACCGACTTGTTTATATATCTCACAATGGGAATGGCACTCCTTACCGATCTGGGTCACCTGCAGCCGTACCTCACCGCTTTCCAGGATGGCTCCTACGGGCAGCCCTCTGAAATCAATACCCTCTGCCAGTATATTCTCTCCGAAGGCTCCGTCGGATACCTTGCCGCCGCGTGCACAAAACTCCTCCACCTTAGCATAGGA
>JAFADH010000388.1 GCA_023424995.1 Bacillota bacterium
CCTTAATATCGGTATTATTTTGTTGAAATTGAAAATCAGAGCCAACCGGATAACAAAAACATCAATATAACAAAAACATCAATATAACAAAAACATCAATATAACAGAAACATCAATATAACAGAAACATCAATAACAGAAACATCAATAACAGAAACATCAATATAACAGAAATATCAATGCAACAGAAATATCAATGCAACAGAAATATTAAATCTTCATATTGATAAAACGTAAGAATTATAGCGGATATCTATGATTTCTAATGATGCATGGGCTAGGCGGGATACTGCAGATGATATGGGATAATTAATAAATTATCGAATCCGTTCTTCGCCGGAGTATTAAATTCCTGGTAAGAACGTTGCATTATCCGAGATAAATTTACAGGTTTCTATTGATAATCCATAGTTTGTTTGTAAAAGCTGACTAATTTATCTTATAAGCTGACCATAAATGGTGTGCATAATTGACAATCTGACTACTTCTATGTTAAAAGTAGATATAGGTTGCCGGCAATGCGCAGTGCCGGCAAAGTAATCCAGCCTATTTTATAAAGGTGGAGGGCGTCGATGCTAAGATACAAAGAAATAAAGAATATGTTACTGGAGGAAATATCGAAATTAAAACCAACGGACAAGCTTATGTCCAGACCGTTGTTATGCAGAAAATTTGATACAACACGCACCACTCTGGATAAGGCAATTAAGGAATTGGTGGAAGAAGGGCTGTTGGTTTCAAAAAACGGGAGCGGAACCTTTATAGCTCCTTTCTCAAAAGAGGAATTAGTACAATCGGGAAGTAATTGGGGCATAATCGTTCCGAATATAATGGATGACATTTATCCCGGCATTATCCGCGGAGTTGAGAACATATCCCAGGGCTATGGGATAAATCTGATCCTGTGCAATTCGGATAATGACGCTGACAAGCAGGAGCAGTATATCAGGAGATTGCTTATATCGGGCATATCCGGTTTTGTCATTGTACCGGTTATTTCTAATGATGTAAGGGAAAATCTGCGTCTTTACAGTCAGCTGACGGATGCAAAGGTTCCGTTTGTATTCTGCAACCGGAGTATTGAAGGGATTGATGTGCCGACGGTTACGTCCAATAGCTTTTACGGCGGATATATAGCAACCAAGCATCTCATTAACCGGGGCTATAAGAACATTGCTTTTATATCCAAGTTAAAATACCGCACCAGTATTGAACGCTGCCATGGTTATGTCTCGGCACTCATCGAAAGCGGAATTGAAATCGACCGCAGCCTGGTCATACTGGAGGGGCAGAACGACGGCCATCAGGACGGCTATACTGAGATGAAACGGCTGCTTGATTCCGAGGTAAAAATCGACGCCGTATTTTGCTTCAATGATTCTGTAGTTAAAGGTGTATGCAAGGCCATGGAGGAATACGGACTTAAGGTATCGGATGATATCGGTATCATCGGATATGATAATTCCGATATCTGTACCAGGCTTGAGCCCAAGATAACATCAGTTTCCTATAAGAATGTGGAGATTGGGGAAAGAGCTGCGGAGCTGCTTTGGAAAATGATCAATCATCTACCCATGTCTGAGTTTAATTATTATTTATTTCAGCCCGAAATTGTCATAAGAGGCAGCTGCTTAGGACCTGGTTTACCGTCCGAAAATTAACCGGACTGATTACCTGTCTGGACTTTTGGATACAGCATTCACCTCTGAAAGCTTATTCTGCATACTCGGTCCCGTTATTTAACGGACAGTATATTGCGCAGCGCAGGCAGTGTTATTTTTGGTATTTAAATTTTTAGTTAGTTTTGTTAAGTAATAACAATACAGGAGGAAGGTTTTATGAAAAAATTTTGTTATGCAAAACGTTTGCTTAGCTTGCTTTTGGTAATCATGGTACTGGCCGTGACAGGCTGTTCCAATAAATCCGACGATGGAAAGGACAGCACTCCGACCGGCAAGCCGTCAGGAACAGTGGGGGATAATGCAGGTAATGAAGAGACACCGGATGACGGGACACCCTCCCAGGTTGAGGCGGCGACGATCTATTGGTGGACTGCCTGGACGCCGGAAGCGGGTATTCAGGATATCATAGATAAATTCAATGAGAGCTACCCTCAGATCGAAGTCATTCCGGTCCAGTTTTCTAACAATGTGGACGGTAATCTTAAAGTAGATGTTACATTATCCTCCGGATCGGGCATCGATGTCTTCTTTAACTTCGGAGCGGACCGTATCAATAGCAGGGCTCAGAATGACCTGCTGTTGGATCTTTCGTCATATATCGAACAAGACGGATTTGATGTTGAAAATGAACTGGGGAAAGATATTTATACGCTTGATGGGAAATATTATGCGCTTCCCGCAACCTCCAATGCCTATGCGGTATTTTTAAATAAGGACATGCTGGACGAAGCCGGTCTGACCACGCCGACCCAGTGGACCATGGAGGAATATTATGAATATGCAAGAAAAATGACCAGCGGTTCCGGAGATACTAAAATATATGGCTCCGATGCCATGAGACCTTACTACCAGTGGCTGTTTATGGCTTCCAATTCCTTTGCAGCCAATCCCTGGTACAATGAGGCGGGAGTGTCCAACTTTGATCATCCGTATTATGCAAAGGCGCTGGAACTGAAATATAATGCTGAAAATGTGGAAGGAATTCAATATCCTTATACGGAATCCGTGTCCACGAAGGCTTCTCCGGTGGATAACTTCCTGAACGGAAAAGCGGCCATGGTTATGTATGGCAACGCTTTGGCCCGTAATTTAGCGGACACGGAAAAATATCCTCATGATTTCAGCGTAGAAGTTGCTCCCCTGCCGGTGGCGGAAGAGGGCGCGGAGAATTATAATATCGGCGGATATTTCGGTTATATGGGCATCAATGCAAAAACTGCCGAACCGGATGCCTCCTGGCTGTTCCTGAAATATCTGGTTACGGAAGGCTCCTACGGCTTCTTAAAGGTCGGACATATTCCTACCTGGAAGAATACCGATTGGGATGCGGTGGTTGATGAAACCTTCAATAATAATGCGGAAGCATTGATTAATGTGGAACAGTTCAAGAACGTAATTTTAAACCAGGCGAATATGCCGCAGCAATCCCTGACCAACTTTACCGCATATTCAAAAATCACAGCAATTTTTGAGACTGAATTTGAAGGCTTTATCTATGGACAGAACGATATCCGGACTACAATCAACAATTTAAAAGCCCAGGCAGATGCTGCTATATTAGCAGGGGACTAGAAGAAAAACAGTTATTTGACATCGGCCGGACGTAATACGCCTGGCCGATGTTTCAATGGAAACGGAGCAGTAGTTATGAACAGTAAGAAGAAAGAAGCATTGACGGGATATCTATTTCTGTTGCCCAGCCTGATGGGATTTATCGTATTTCTGGCATTTCCGATCATATTCTCCCTGGTGTTGGCTTTTACGGACTGGAATCTTTTCTCGGGTCTGAAGGATATTAATTTTATAGGGCTGCAGAATTTTATTGAACTGTCTAAGAGTCCGGATGTCCATAAAGCTTTGTACAACAACTTTATCTATACGATTGTGGTAGTTCCTGCCACTCTTTTAATTTCCCTGGGGGTAGCCATCCTTTTGAATGATAAGGTCTATTTTAAAAAACCCTTGAGGCTGGCATTTTTTACTCCGTATATTACATCGATTGTGGCGGTTTCCGTTATCTGGCTGGCCTTATATAACCCTACCCAGGGACCCATCAATCAGTTCCTTATCTCCATCGGCATCGAGAACCCGCCCAGGTGGCTGGCGGACCCAAAAACTGCCCTGGGATCTATTACGGTGATTATGATATGGCTGGGTGTCGGGTATTGTATGATCGTATATATGGCTGCGCTCCAGAACATTCCGCGTCCCTTATACGAGGCTGCTTCCCTGGACGGTGCAGGCGGCTGGAGCAAATTTCGCCATATTACCTGGCCCATGCTGTCCTCCACGACATTTATGCTTCTGATTACGCGTATCATTGTCTCCTTTGAGGTCTTCAGCATCATCAACGTAATGACCGGAGGAGGCCCGTTAAAATCCACTTCCGTAATTGTTTACGAGATCTATCAGCAATCCTTCCGGTTCTACCGGTTTGGATATGCCTCCGCTATCGCCTGGGTATTGTTTGTAATTATCTTTATCATAACTGCCATACAATGGATCTCGCAAAAAAAATGGGTCCATAACTAATAGGAGGCGGGAAAGTGAACTTAGTATATAAGCATAAAATCAAAAAAACCATCACTACGGTTATTACAATAGTAATAGCACTATTCATGTTCCTCCCCTTTATCTGGATGCTTTCGGCATCCCTGAAGCTTCCGACGAAGATTTTCAGCTTTCCCATTGACTGGATTCCCCAAAATCCTCAATGGAATAACTATACCAGGGTATGGAGCGACAAGTATGCAGCCTTTAGCGTATATTTCTTTAACTCACTGAAAGTTACATTTTTCTCTGTGACAGGTTCTCTGATCGTTAGTTCAATGGCGGCCTATGCCTTCGCCAAGCTGAATTTCAAGGGTAAAAATATTATTTTTCTTTGCTATTTGGCAACGATGATGGTTCCGACCCAGGTGACGCTGATTCCTCGTTTTATGGTGATGAACTGGACCAATCTGATCGATACCCATTGGTCCCTCATTCTTCCTGCCGTGTTCAATATCATGAGCATATTTATGCTTCGCCAGTTTTTTATGAAGATACCGGATGAGATCATTGAAAGCGCTTTTATTGACGGCGCCGGGCATATAACGATTTTTTTACGTTTTGTACTGCCCATGTCGGTTCCCGCTTTAATATCCGCCGGAACCTTAGCATTCGTACATTCCTGGAACGATTATTTGAATCCGCTTATTTTTATAAATACAGAGAAGCTGTACACCGTACAGCTGGGAATCCAGAATTATCTTAATGTGGACGGGCAGCCGCGCTATGATCTGGCAATGGCGGCCTCCGTCATATCCATACTGCCCATTATGGTTTTCTTCCTGATCGTACAAAAATATTATTTTGAAGGAATGTCTACCAGCGGCATGAAGGATTAAAAAGAATATATAGAGGAGACGAGGACGAATATGAAGGAATTTAATACGGATATATTGATCGTGGGCGGCAGCTTTGGAGGTATTTCGGCAGCATTGTCCGCCGCGAAGGCAGGCTGCCGTGTGATAGTTACCGAGGAGACCGCCTGGATCGGCGGACAGGCAACAACACAGGGAGTTCCTCTGGACGAGCATCCCTGGATCGAAAAATTCGGAGCACCGGACAGCTATATGCAGTTTCGCAGCAGGATACGTGATTACTACCGCCGTAATTACCGCCTGACAGCAGAAGCGTATAACGACCGCTACTTAAATCCCGGCGCCTGCTGGGTCAGTGCCCTCGGCTTTGAGCCCAGGGTGGGAGTTGCCGTTCTGGAAGAGCTGCTGATACCCTACCGTACAAGCGGGCTGGTGCAGATCTGGACAAATTATTATCCTGTCTCTGTTGAGATGGACGGGGATATATGCAAGGCGGTTACCCTTTGCTCAAAATTAACGGGAGATAAAAGGACGGTCACGGCTCCTTACATTTTGGATGCAACAGAGCTGGGCGATCTTCTGGAGCTGGGAGATATAGAGCATGTGATAGGAGCGGAAGCAGCCTCCCAGACCGGAGAGCCCCTGGCTCCGGATAAGGCCGATCCCATGCGGCAGCAGCCCTTTACCCATCTGGTTGCCCTGGACTATTGCCCCGGAGAAGAGCATATCATTGAGAAACCGGAGAATTACGAGGCTTACCGGTCAAAGTTTGAAAAAGTCCTTGGGCTCAGCAGCACGGACCCGGCGGCAGTGGGCTTACCCGACGGACTTTTTTCCAATCAGCTGCAGGGGCGTTACTCCACAAGCCTGTGGAATTTCCGGCGTTATTTCTATAGCGGGAACTTCGATGGCAAGTGCTTCCCCTCGGATATTACTGCATTAATGAACGGCAATGAATATGATGACGGCGTACTCTGCGGTGTAAGTGAGGAAGAAGCGAAATTGCATATGCGGCGTGCCAGAGAGCAATCCTTGAGCCTGGTATATTACCTGCAGACGGAGGCTGTCACAGGACAAAAGGATAAACCGGGCTTTCCCGGCCTGCGCCTGCGTCCGGACGTATTCGGCTCCGAGGATGGATTGGCGCAATACCCGTATATTCGTGAGTCCAGAAGGATAAAAGCGGAGTTCACCGTTGTCGAGCAGCATTTCCGTGTGGACATGAATCCGGACGGACCGGTGAAATATAAGGATTCAGTCGGTCTTGCAGGCTACCGGATCGATATCCATGAAAAAACAAAAGACGGGAAGCAAAGCATAACCAATGCGGAGCACGGCAATCATTGGACCCAGCAGATTCCCCTGGGAGCTCTCATTCCGGTGCGTGCGGAGAATATCCTGCCGTGCTGCAAGAACCTGGGAGTGACCCATATAACAAACGGCTCCTACCGTCTGCATCCGGTGGAATGGAATATCGGAGAAGCCGCGGGGGCGCTGGCGGCCTACTGCATAAGGTATGATAAAAAGCCGAGACAGGTCCGGAATAATGAGGCACTGTTAGATGACTTCCAGAAGGAGCTGATACGACGCGGCGTTGAATTGGAATGGCCCCGCCAGACCTATGGGCGGTCCTATTTCAGCCAGATGCGTTATGTTGAGGGCTGGCACTTCGGAGAAGCGGACAAGCTGGGCGGCATTTAAGCCTGCAGACATTTAAGCCGGTTGGAAAAAGTATATGGTACGGTATCGGCAGCATGGAGGATTTATATGGATAAAAAGCTTGAATTTATAACCTTGGATAAGAAATACGATGTCATCGTTGTCGGCGGCGGAACAACAGGCTGCTGTGCCGCTCTGGCTGCTGCCAGAGAAGGAGTTAAGGTCTTAATTATTGAGAAGCATCCCTTTTTGGGAGGAAATATGACCGGCGGCCTGCCCTGGCTTGGCTTTCATGCCAAGAAAACCGGCGAATTGGTGGTCAAGGGCATTCCGTTGGAAATTATTGAACGGCTGCAGGAGGCCGGCGGAGCGACGGAGTTTGTAACAGACCCGATTGCCGGCAGTGCGGTTGGGGTCAACGGAAACATGCTTAAGCTGGTTTTGACGGATATGCTGAATAAAGCAGGGGTAGACATAATACTTCACAGCCTGGTGACCGGCGTTGAAAAAAGAGATAATCGGGTAACAGGCGTATACCTGCAGAATAAGCAGGGAGGGCAGTATATTGAAGGCAGGGCTGTGGTGGACTGTACGGACAGCGCCGATGTCTGCGTCCTGGCAGGGGCGGACTATGTGGTAGGCAGAAGAAGCGATTCCCAAAGACAGGTATCCTCTAATGTTATCATTCTGGGTGATATCGATTATAAGGAAATGCTCGGTTATTTTGAACAAAATCCGGATCAGATCAGGCCGTTTCCCCTGGAGGAAGCAACCTTGCATAAGCTTTTGGAACAGATGAAGACGGCGCCGGTTTTTGTGCTCGGCGCATTTACAAAGATCATCGAACAGGCCAGGGCAGAGGGCGTGGATTATCAAAGGAAGCAATTGATCGGAGTGGCGTATCCGAGGAACAATGAGCTTATGCTGGTGTCCAGTAGGGTCGCCAATGTGGATCTGAATAATATTAATAACCATTCACTGGCTGAGGTGGACGGAATGCTTCAGACCTGGGGAATACTGGAGCTGCTGCATGGCTATATTCCGGGCTGTTCAAAAGCGAGGATCGTATCTACCGGAACTCAGCTGGGGATTCGGGAATCACGCCATATGGAAGGGGATTATCTGCTTACCGCGGAGGACCTGCTCAGTCCCGCCCATTTTGATGATTCCATAGCGAAGGGCGGATATCATTTGGATATTCATTCACCGGACCATAACGGGTTGGAGACCCGCCAGCCTCCGGTTTATCAAATTCCGTACAGGAGCCTGCTGGTCAAAGGGATCGATGGTCTTCTTGTGGCCGGGCGCGGGATCTCGGCAACCCATGAAGCGCTGTCTTCAACCAGGGTATCGCCCATATCGGCGGCTCAGGGCCAGGCAGCAGGGACCGCAGCGGCATTATCTGCCAAGGAAAACACTGTACCGAGAGAATTGGATGTGAAACTGTTACAGAAACAGCTTGCTGCTGCGGATGTAATTTACTAATTAGGATTACAAGTGATTTTATTAATGCATAATCATGATTTGGGGACAGATAGGCTGCAGCCGCAGGCGATCGGCAGTGGCGCTGCGTGGAGTGAAGCTGATGCGGAAGATACAAAACAGACAGTGCACGGTGGATATATATTAACCCGGAGGTGCACGATTTAACAACTAATAATATATCAGATCATGAATAGATAAATATCTGACTGGATGATGAAAGGATAAATATGAGCAAGCAATTTTCCGGGGTGCTTTCGGCACTTGTTACACCGTATACAGAACAGGGTGAAATAAATATAAAAGAATTGAAGAGACTGGTCCGTTATGAGATAAATAAGGGAATCGATGGGTTTTATGTGGGCGGAAGTACGGGTGAAGCATTTTTGTTAACACAGGAGGAAAGAAAGAGAATCCTGGAAGCGGTTGTTGAGGAGAATAATGGGGAAAAGCTGGTCATCTCCCATGTGGGGCAGATCTCGACCTCCTTTGCCATCGACCTGTCACAGCATGCTAAATCCGTCGGTGTAGATGCCATATCGGCAATCAGCCCCTTCTATTATAATTTTTCCGTTGATGAAATCAAGCATTATTACTTTGATATCATGGATCATTGTGACATGCCCATGTTTATCTACAATTTTCCTGCCTTCTCGGGCTTTTCACTGACCAATGAGATCCTGCAGGAATTCTGCCAAAATCCCAATATCATCGGAGTGAAATATACCAGCAGCGATTTATACCAGCTGGAACGGATGAAAACATTAAACCCGAAGCTGGTGATCTGGAACGGCTATGATGAAATACTTCTGTCCGGCCTGGTGGCAGGAGCCGACGGAGGAATAGGCAGTACATACAATTGTATGAGCGGGTTAATACGCAGGATCTATGATAATTATAAAAACGGTCATATGGAAGCCGCAAAAGAAAGCCAGCAGATCGCTAATCATGTAATAGATGTTATGATAAAGCACGGTGTGATCGCGTCCGTAAAGACGCTGTTGGAATTTGACGGTTTTTCCTTTGGAGGATGCCGTAAGCCTTTTGCGAATATGACGGAGGACGGCAGGAAGGAATTGCTTGCCGTGCACCGGAGCTATCTGTGTGATCTGTAATGGATATGGAAGCGAGTTCTATATGCTGGTTTATTGTGAAAGAAGGTAATCTATGGTATATGCGAATATGAGATATCATTTTTCGGAAAACATTCACAGGCAGTTCCAAAAATGTATTGCATATGTAAATAATGAAAAACTGGCAGACAGGCTGCCGGGCTGCTACGAGATCTGCGGCAGGGATTTGTTTGTTAATATAGCAGAGTATGAAACAAGGCCGGAGGAGCTTATTACCTGGGAAGCGCATAAGGAATATATCGATCTTCATTATGTGCTCCGGGGGAGGGAACGGATGAATATGAGCCTCATTGACAATATGCAGCAGGGGACATATGATTCTCAAACTGATTCTATGGCCCTTACAGGAGAAAAAAGTGTCAGTGCGGTAATCGGTACGGATGAATATATAGTGTTCTATCCGGAAGACGTTCATATGACGGGAATTCAGGTTCAAAAACCGGAAAAGGTTAAAAAGGCAATATTTAAGATCAGAGTAGAAAGCTAACACATTAATGCGGGGGATCACCTTTTCGAATTTATTCCGGATTAGTTATTACCATAATCTGAGTCGGCTAATTCCCCATAATCCCGGCTGCGAATAAGGAATGATAGCTGTCATACGCATTAATCATTGTTTATAAGTCTTCCTTAAGATATCAGTTGGTACTTCCTTAGAGTGGTACCAACTCTTTTTTGAATTTCGAAGGTACTGATTTCCTGGTCTGCTCTGCCGAATAGCATTCCGGATCGAGTTTCACATAGGCTCCGCGCAAAAGTTTCACATAGGTTCTGTACAAAAGATTCACATAGACTCTACGTAAAAGATTCACCTGGGCTCCGTGCATAAGATTTACATAGGTTCCGCGCAAAATCAAGAGTATAATGCGAATGGCCGGTTTTTATATATTGGTACAAATAAGGACACTTTTTTAATCAAAAGGTGTCCTTTTATTAATGCGGATATTTAGTTATACTTTAGATATGAATACTTGGAAAAGCATTTAAATAGTATTCAATGGAATACGGATCAGATAAGTTATAATCAGCTTGATCGCTATTACTTATATATTAAAACAGCTGAATAATTAAAATAAGAACCGGCCAGTGCAGTGAAAAAATATTGTTATAACTTCTCGGAATTAGACATTTCTAATTCCAGTGCAGATTGAAAATTGAATACTGGCAGTATTGAGAGAAAAGAAGAAATTTTTTACATGAGAAATAGACATAGTGGCTGCTATGCTTTAAAAT
>JAFADH010000065.1 GCA_023424995.1 Bacillota bacterium
GCTGATACCTTAATATATAAAACCATACGACTATGGTGATTGCTTAATATGGAAAATCATATGATCATGACTGATGCCATGACATATAAAAAACATACGGCTGTGGCTGATGCCTTAATATATGAAAACATACGGTTGTGGCTGATGCCTTAATATATGAAAGCCGTACGACTGTAGTTGACACCTTAATATATAAGAAGCATTCGACAGTTACTGTTTTATTTGAAATTCAATATATTATCGGTTAAAATGGAGTTATTATATGAAAGGTATGGTTTATCACATGAAGAAAATTGGGATTATCGGAGCTATGGATGAAGAAGTCCGCATCCTTAAGGATGATATGCAGGAGGTAAACATACAAAATATCGCTTCCATGGAATTCTATGAAGGAAAGCTTCAGGGAAAAGAGGCTGTGATAGTTCGCTGCGGAATCGGCAAGGTAAATGCTGCCGTCTGCACTCAGATTCTTGCAGATATCTATCATGTGGACGCAGTGATTAATACAGGGGTAGCAGGCTCACTGCGTAATGAGATAGATATAGCGGATATTGTATTATCAACAGATACCTTGCAGCATGATATGGATGCAACCGGCTTCGGATATCCCCATGGAGTGATACCCAGGATGGAAAGCTCTATCTTTCAGGCTGACAGAGAGCTGTTAGCTATTGCTAAGTCCGTTTGCGAGGAGGTAATTCCGGAGGTGGGAGTACATACCGGACGTATCGTCAGCGGTGACCAGTTCATCTCGGACAGCGGCAGGAAGGCTTGGCTGGTGGACATGTTCCAGGGATATTGTACGGAGATGGAAGGGGCGGCAATCGCTCATACGGCATATCTGAATCAGATACCTTTCCTGATTATCCGAGCTATATCAGACAAAGCGGATCACAGTGCTGAGATGTCCTATGCGGAATTTGAAGAGCTGGCGATCAGCCATACTGTAAAGCTGATTAATGGACTTGTTAGTAGGTTATGATAATATTAAAGCCTTAACATATTAAATCAATGATATGTTAAGGCTTTGTAATTGAGACGAGATATTTATCAGCTTTATTGAATAGATATAAAATATGTTATATAGGATAGATACAGTATATCAAAAGATAACTGAGATAGATCGGAGTAAAACGGATTAATAAATTAAGTACAAAATAAACCCGAATAAGAGGTTCCGCAGTAAGTAAAAGCACGGGTATTTATGATTAGGTAAGCGGTATATCTTTTTTAATATTTTATATCGTATATTAAAACAGTATAATAAGCTTAAATTTCAAGAGACCGGATTGATATACGGTCTTTTTTTGATGTTGTTTACCCGAAGTACACTCCAATAAAATTCAATGAAATTGTTTACTTTTAATTGAGTTTTATAATTGACAAAGACACCATTAAATGGTAAATTTTAAATGATATAGTCAAATTATGTTAATTTATGCTATTATATGACGAATCCACATACGGCATAAATCTACTGATTAAGCTATATAAGGTAATATTACAATATAATGATTCTAAAAAATAGGGAAGGCAGGGGATTTTATGAGGAGAAAGAAAAAATTGGTTGTATTACTGCTGGCTTTTACTTTGGTCCTGCAGAATATTACACCGGCTGTCAGCATTGCAGATATTGATACCGGTTATGACTACGGCGCGGAACCTCAGCAGCCTGATCAGCCGGCGGAGGACATCTCGTCCGTAACCGGCAGCGGTATCATTGCGGAGGCAGCTGAAGATGAAATTGACCGGTCAATGGAATACGAGTATGAAACAAACCGGTTTATTATCAAATACAAAAATAATAGCGGCGGCGAGAATTTAAAGAGATATTTGCAGAGTGATATAAAGAGCGCCGGAAGAGTCGGTAATAAGCCGGATAAAAATATGGAAGTGATCATTTTAAATGAAAAGGTAAAGCCGGAGGATTTTATTTCGGATATAAGAACCGGAAAGAGCAGTATGGGCTCTGTCTTTGAGTATCATTCGGATATTGAATACATCCAGCCGGATTATGTATTCACAAATCTGTCTTCGGATGCTTATTACGACCAGCAATGGGGAATCTATAATCCGGGTATCGATACCGGCGAAGAGCCGGAGGATATGGAAGATGTGGAGCCGAAAGCTTCTGAGATAACGATAGCTACGGATCTTCCCCTATCGCTCCTTGATGACCCGGTCCATATCCCGGAGGAAATAACAGATGATAATATCCCGGAAGATGACGGTCAATTCAGAATGGATGCCAATGTACCGGAGGCCTGGCTGCAGACAAAGGGAGAGGGTGTGGTGATCGCAGTACTTGACACCGGCATCGATATTACCCAGGAGGACCTGGCGGATAATATTTATACCAACCCGTTTGAGATTCCCGGTAATTATATTGATGATGACGGTAACGGATATATCGATGATACCAGCGGCTGGGATTTTGTAAATAATACAAACCAGGTACATAACCGGGAGAACATCCATGATGAGTGGCACGGTACTCATATAGCGGGAATTATAGCCGCACAGGATAACAACGATATCGGTATAACAGGTGTTGCTCCTGATGCAAAGATACTGCCCCTGAAGGTATTCCAGGATGGTATCGCATATACGAGCGATATCATAAATGCCATTGAGTATGCGGAGAGGATGGGGGTCAAGATAGTCAATTGCAGCTGGGGCTCAACGGAGAATAACCCGGCATTAAAGGAAGCAATTGATCATTCCAATATGCTGTTTGTCTGTGCGGCAGGCAACAGCAGCCAGAATATTGATGTTTATCCCATATATCCGGCTTCCTACGATAACGATAACATTATCTCAGTTGCCGCAATGAATGAATACGGTATCCTGACAGGCTTTACAAACTATGGGAATTATGTGGATGTAGCGGCTCCGGGTGAAGATATCATCAGTACGGTACCGGATAACAGATATGTAACAACCAGCGGTACATCCATGGCTGCCGCATTTGTAACGGGAGAAGCGGCATTGATACAAAACATGAATAAGGAGCTGAGCCCTGCTAATATCCGGGACCGGATAATAACCACGGCCGACAGGCTGAGCTCTTTAACGGGTAAGATCTATAACGGTAATAAGATAAACTGTTATAATGCGGTACATAATATTGTTTCCGATGAGATAATCCAAGTCCGGACAGAGGATAACAATACCTACCCGGAGAATAATTCCGGTATCCCGGATGGATATCATCTGTATGCCAACGGAACCTGGGTCACAAAAGCCAATTATCCTAATTATACGTCGAGATTACAGGCTGTTACTTTAAATGGGAAGATATATGCCGGTGGCGGATCAGGCAAAGAATTTTATGAATATGATCCGTTAACGAATACCTGGCTTCGAAAAGCTGATATGGTAGAAATCAGAAAAAATCCGCTACTAGGAGCTGTTAATGGCAAAATATATGCATTAAGCGGGTATAATTATGGTCACGTTAGCACGATCGAAGAATATAACCCCTCGACAAATAAATGGTCCCCTATAGCAGACTCTTATGTTGATAGAACGGGTGCCTGTGTAGCTGTTATTGATAATATCATCTATGTTATGGGTGGGGGGTATGGTAACCGGGTAGATGCATATAACCCTGCTACCAATACCTGGACGGCGAAAGCCAGCATGATTGCGGCAAGGTATGCTGCAGCAGCTACCGTATTAAATGGTAAAATATATGTGGCGGGAGGTTTGGTACCTAACTCATTAGATAAGAATAGCAGCATGGAGATGTATGATCCGGCAACAGATAGCTGGACGATGAAAGCAAATATGTCCGCACCCAGATATAGATTTGGATTACAGGCGGCTGGCGGCAAGCTGTACGCAATGGGCGGGGATTCTATCAATATAGCAAATACAATAGAAGAATACTCACCAATTAGCAATAGCTGGTCCTCTTGTCCTAATATGCTGATAGGAAGGTATGATTTTGCCTCAGCTTCAATTAACAATTCCATCTATGTAATTGGCGGATACTCAGAATTTGTAACTAATACAGTCCATGCATACCTTCCTGAAATAGATGACCACGGTAATAACTTTACAGATTCCACCCCAATTCCGGAGGAAACAGAAGCGGCAGGCGTTATCAACCGCGCCGGGGATGTCGACTGTTTTAATTTCATTCCCCAGCAGAGCGGCCCGTATGATATCTTTACGACCGGCACCATGAACTCCTACGGTGAATTATATAACAGTGCCGGTACCTTGCTTTCCTATAATGACAATTATGATACGGATATCAACTTCCGCATAACGGCACAGCTCCAGGCCGGACAGGTCTATTACATCAAAGTCAGACACAGCAGCAGTACAAGCACCGGATCCTATCGGCTGAGAGTGTCAAAATCCATACCTACACCGGCCAATATCAGATCAAGCGTAAACAGCGCTTCCATTGTTATCACATGGGATCCCGTCCCGAACATTACAGGTTACGAGATCGAGGTGAATGGGGTGGTCTATAATTGCGGCCTTAGTTTGTCATACACACATAACAGCCCGGAGAACAACAAAGCACATACCTATCGGGTAAGATCGAAAAACAGTATGAACATAAGCCCCTGGAGCAGCCGGCTGTTTGCCTCCACATTAGGCAATCCCTGGCAGATTGCAGCCGGCATGCCGGAAGAAAAAGCACAGTTTGCCGTGGCGAACCTTAACGGGAAGATATATGTTATCGGCGGATACAGCGACAGGTCAGGGACGGCAGCGGTATATAATACGGTCTACGAGTATGATATTGTCACGAATACCTGGAGGGCACGGGCTAATATGAATACAGCCAGATACGGCCTGTCGGCTGCCGTTGTCAACGGCAGGATCTATGCCATAGGAGGACACGGTGCAAGCGGCATAGTAACCTCAGTCGAGGAGTATGACCCGGCAGCCAACAAGTGGACCCTGAAAGCAAATATGCCGACCGCCAGATACTTTGCCGGCGCCTCCGAGCTGAACGGAAAAATATATGTTGCCGGCGGTCTGAACGGAAGTACTTATTACAATAAGGTAGAGGTATATGATCCCGCTGCAAACACATGGACAGCAAAGAAGTCCATGAATACCCAAAGGTATGGGCTGGCGGTAGCCGCTGTCAACAATAAACTATATGCCATAGGAGGAAGGAACGGAGCAATACTGAATGTTGTAGAGGAGTATGATCCGGTCACCGATACCTGGACAACGAAGGCCAATCTTCCTACGGCCAGGTATGGGCTGGGTACGGAAGCCATAGGAAATATAATCTATGCCATCGGCGGGTTGAACAGCCAATACCTGGATACCGTCGAAGTATATTCACCGGATACCAATACCTGGGTTACAAAAGACAGTAAGCTCATAAAAGCCTATATGCTGGATGCGGCGGCTGTCGGGGGAAAGCTGTTTGTATTCGGCGGATATAATAATACATACGGCTGCTTATCCACCGTGGAAGTTTATTCTGCCGAGGTTATCTCCTACGAATATGGATACGATGCAAATAACCGGTTAATTGAAGTCAGAAAAAACGGACAGCTGATCGTACGCTTTACCTATGATAAGAACGGCAACCTGATAACCACACAATTCATTAATTAATGATAATTAACGGATAACCATCAGGAAATAAGGAGGATTCTATGTTTAAAAATAAAAAAGCCATATCCATTATATTATGTATAGGAATTGTAACATCCGGTTTCAGCGGTATAATCACAACCTATGCCCAGAACAATAACGGCAAGGTATTGGAGCGTACCGAAGCCAGCCAGCCGAAACAGAATATCACGGAATTGCTGCCGGAAGTGAACGTGCAGGAACCAGCTGACGGTAAGAGTGAAACCATATCAGGGGAGATCCTGTATCAGGGAGTAAGAAAAAGATATGACCCGGAAGGCTCCGGTACATATCAGTATAATATCGGCAGTGAGGATATAAAAGCATTACTGGAAAGCGGGTTTACAATACAGGATATCCTTGAGGCTGACGAGATCGGCAATGAAATATATATTGACCCGATGGAGCTTTTGGCAATGAAAAAAGAGACGGCTAAGTCATTCGAGGAGCTGAAGGCGGAGGTCATTAAGAAGAGAGAAGATGACAGCATCAGCTATCTGAAGAACAAGTATAAGAAAGACATGGGCACGTTACAGAAGGAGGGCCTGAGCGAGGACGAGATAATCTCATTTTTAATATCGGTAGATTCAAGCGGACAAACGATTGAGGATGGTTTGATCAAGGAATATAAACGCAGGGGGACAGCCGCATTCCAGCCGGATGCGAAACAGGGATTGTCAGAGGCAACAAAGAAGAAATACGGAATTACGGACAAAGATGCCGGAAAGCTGACAGAAGAGCTGGTTAACATGCTGGAACAGGCGTCAAAAGATACGGACAAGCCGGTCAAGGAACTGATTCAATCTTTCTTGGCAAGCTTTAAAAATTAAGCGGGGGATAACTATGAAGAAAAAGATATTTAGCATGTTAAAAGCATTGGTTCTTGGACTGGCCCTATCATTATCATCCGCTGGTACCGGCTATGCTGCGGTTGATAATGATGCATTGCAGGGTTATTTAAACGCAGTGGTATCACAGGAGCAGATCAACCAGAGCAATAATCCGAAATATGCGGACCGGTCTGCTTCTGCTGAAACCGTTGACCCGATTACAGGCAATCTGATTTTAAAGCAGAATGACCTGTATCTTCCCGGCAGGGACGGCCTGGACCTGTCGGTGGGGAGAATATATAATTCTTCGCAAAACGAGTGCGATAAAAAGGTATCCCTCTCCTATTCGGTTGATTCACGAATGGCGGCCGTAAATGGATATGCCTGTGATGTGTATTTTTACCATGCGGATACGGACAGCTGGGAGAAATACATACAGTACTTCAGCAACCAGAGGGATGCCTATGCCTTTTATGCGGCTAATCAGACAAGTACCGATAATACCATATATACCCTGTCGCCATATGCGGTACCCTATCAGGAATACCAGGATTACTACACAGTAACTGTAAATAATTATACGGATAAATACAGTTATAATAAAATAAGGTATTATCTGGGCGCAGGCTGGTCATTTTCCTTTCCTTCCATCCAGTTTGAATCTAATAGCGGCTATTCTGCAATTTATTATCATGACGGGAAAGGCAGTGCATATCAGGTCACAGGATTTATGGATACCGGAACAAGCAATCTGGAAGGCTATCAGGGGAATGATGTAAAGCTGCTTCTGGGTATGACGGAATTTGTAGGTGGTGACGGAACATTTTCCCACTTTAAATTCATCGATTCTGATCTGACTACAACGTATTTTGCCCAGGACGGAAGAATACTTGGGATCAGGGACCGGTTTAACAATGAAATAAAATTCTGGTATACGGACATCCGGATATATCAGAATACCTATCCCCTGATCAGTAAGATCCAGGACAGCGTCGGCAGGGTGATCAATTTCTCCTATTCATCAAATAGCATAGTACTGACGGTCTCTGCCCCAAACGAGGCGAATCAATTGAGCATAACCTATGCAAAGTCCCTTGCCCATAAGACGGTCTTTGTAAACGGAACGGATATTGAATCCTATGCATATCCCGTATTGGATTCCGTAACCGATACCCTGGGCAGGACAACGTATTATGAAAATTACTACAATTATAACGGCAATACATGGCCGTCGGTAAAGTTTTTATATAATTCAAAGAATATAGGCAATGGAGCGAAAGAAGAATTTTACCTGCTGGGAGCGGTCGTCTATCCCGGCTCAAAGACGTTCTATGAATACGAAAAGACGACAAGAAACCTGGGGGCGGATGGTGCTGCGGAAGCCTACCGGATAAAATCCAGATACGACCGGATCCAGAGGCATAATATAGCGACACAGTCAATGGAATGGCTTCCTGCCATGAATAAGGCAGACTATACCTATGGGGGCGATTATACGGGATATCCGGATTATCTGGGAAATACGGCACTTCCCGAAGCCTACCGGTTCTGGTCCCAGGTAAAATCAAGCAGCGATATCCTTACGAAGACAACCTTTAACGGCTTTAAGCAGAATATACAGGTAGAAACGACAGCAGGCAATAATGAAAAAACGGTGATGAAGAATCTCGAGTTTTACGGCTCCTACCGGTATCTTCCCGCGAAGATCGAGACCTCACAATATGCGGGCGACGGCACACTGGCAAGGACGCTGTATACTGAATATGTCTATAACACCTGGGGAGGACTCAATACATCGACGCTGCCGTTGACCCCAAGCCAATATAACGACCAGAATACGAAGGCCTTATATACGACCACATACCGGTATGAAGATCCCAACTACAAATATTTCCTGACCAAAAAGCAATGGTATCAGAACAGTACCAGTCTTCTACAAGAAACCTACAGCTATGACAGCCTGGGAAGGGTGCTGAACTATACGAATCCCAAAGGAGAGGTGACCTCTTACAGCTATTATAATGAAGCAAACAACAGGATCACAGAAAGCACGCGGAACCTGGAGAGCGGGAAAACAGCAAAAACGAAGCTGGTATACGGGAGTGAAACCGGTTATGCCTATCCGAAGGAAGAAATTCATTATTATACCAATGATTCGGGCGCATATACCCAGACTAAAACCGGCAGGACCTATCATCTATTGCTCGGACTGGTAAAAACGGAGACAGATAATGAAAATAAAACTATGGCATACACCTATGACAATGCCGGGCGGATTATACTCGTACAGCAGCCCGATTTTACGAACACAAAAGGTGTCACGTATTCTGTCAGACAGGCATATGAATATATGGAAGGCTACAACTGGGACTATACGGAAGGGAATTACCATGGAATATATGGTA
>JAFADH010000315.1 GCA_023424995.1 Bacillota bacterium
CTCTTGAGCGGGGATATATAGAAATGACAATTGCGGATAAACCGAATAGCAGTAAACAAAAGTATAGGAAAGCTCTAAACTAAGTTGGAAGAATCAAATCCGGATGCTGTACTTTGATTTCCATGCATTTCTTTCCATATGACTCCAAGGATTTCTTTAAAAGGAGCCTATTTATGAAAGTAAGTCGACTCCTTTTGCTTTGTGTGATAAAATAAGCTATAGAATGGTGTTATGATCACAATGCATAAACATGCATAAAATATATATTTTATTCAAGGGGTTATCATATGGAGAACCGTATTATAGCTGATTTGAAAGACAGCTACGGGCTGACTTGCAATCAGATTGCTCCTGTCACAGGCGGATGGTTGAATCAAAAATGGAAGGTTTCCACTGATAGATGCGAATTGCTGGTCAAGCAATTCAGCAGTAAGCGGTTTAGCAGAGATAAATTGAAGTTAGTTGAGTCCGCGCTGCAAAGACAGATTATTCTTGAAAAAAACAGCGTTCCCTGTCCGTATATCTGGCAGTGCGAAGGTCATGCCATTCGTCTGCCGGATAACGAAACTGCCTATATGGTTATGGATTTTCGCTCTGGAAAGGTTGAAAGTCCTGACACAATCACAGTAATGCAAATGCACAGCCTTGGCAGTGCCTGCGGGTTAATGCACAAAGCTTTTTCACAGCTGCCGGTGCTTTCGGTCAAAGGGTTTCCCATCAGCAGCAGACAATTAACGGATTCGTTATGGGCTAACTTTCACGCCCGTATGAAGGAATGTTCATCAAGCACGCCTATCGAATACCGAAAAGCTGTGCTTGCGCAGGAACCTATTTTAAAACAGCTTACAAATGAGTTTTTTGATAAACTGCCCAAGGGGATCGCCCATGAGGATTTTACCTCCGATAATATCTTATTCGATGCGGATTGTGTTTCAGCCATCATTGATTTCGACCGCAACCAATACAGCTATATCTGGCATGATATAGGAAGAGCGATACTATCTTTTGCATTGAAAGATAATAGGATGATTATCGAAAAAGTATATGCTTTTCTTGAAGGTTATTCCCGGCATATAATGTTGACCTTGCCTAATATAGCAGACGCTTTGCGGCTTTCATGGTGTATAGAAATACCGTGGTGGATACAGCCTGAATTTTTTATAGAAAACCGGGGAAAAGCACTGCGTTTCAAAGATGAAATGCTTTGGCTGACAGAACACTGGTTTGAGTTAGATTCTATATTTATATAATGTGACCTTACCATGTATCTTTTTTAACCAAAGCAGTCGCTTTCAGTTATAAACTGCATGGTTTAGCAAGCGGAAAGGAGAGGATTCGAACCTCCGGTACGTTTTCACGTACGGCGCATTAGCAATGCGCTGCCTTAAGCCATCTCAGCCACCTTTCCAAAGTGGATGGGGCAGGAATCGAACCTGCGGTGTTTCTACGTGGGTGATTTACAGTCACTTGCCCTCGCCGCTAGGCATACCCATCCATAAATGACTCCCGCGGGACTCGAACCCGGCATTACCAGCGTGAAAGGCTGGTGTCCTGACCATTAGACCAGGGAGCCTTAACAGATTCAGCGCTTGTGAATCTGTTTTTTAATTTTCCGTTCATGCGCTTGTCTGCATATCCGGATTATTCTCCATAACCAGAATATCATCTATAGTGATATGGAAAATTGCTGCTAATACGGCCAGGTTATCTACCGTCGGCAGCGCAGTTCCATGCTGCCATTTGTAGATTGCCTGGGGTGTCACAAACCCAAAGACATCCTGCAGATCCTTTACGGATAATCCATTCATATCTCTTAATTTCACAATATTCTGTCCGGTTTTGACCGTATCAATGACCGGGATATTCATCATTTCCTATCCTCCTGTTCCGGCAAGTGACCGGAACATCAGAGGTTACCGGCCAGATGCTTTAAAATTATAAATTGGTTTCAGCACATCAATGACAGTTACAGACTCCCTGATAACATCAATGATATCATTAAGAGACTTATATGCCATCGGTGCCTCATCTAAGGTCGCTTCATTTACGGAAGTGGTATAGATTCCTTCCATAACATTTTTATATTCCTCCATACTCAAGCTTTCCTTTGCCGTTCTTCTGGACATAACTCTTCCTGCTCCGTGGGGTGCGGAATAATTCCATTCCGGATTTCCTTTACCGATTGCAAGTATGCTTCCATCCCTCATATTAATTGGAATCAGCACTTTTTCTCCTTCATGGGCCGCTATTGCACCCTTTCTTAAAATCATTTCATCCGTATCAATATAATTATGAATGGTATGAAATGCGTCTTGGCCTGTAAGTCCGGTTCTATTGATAATTATGTCTGCTATCCTTTCACGGTTTCTTGTGGCAAATCTCTGGCAGATTTCCACATCGTAAAGATAATCCTTAAAGTAGGTTCCGTATAGGAAGCACAGATCTTCCGGCATGGCAGTTTCTCTCTTATCCCAGGAGATCTCCTTTAATGCCTTCTGTATTTCACTTCTTCTCCCTGCCGCTTTATACTCTGCAATAATAGCATCTCTCTGTACAAAATAGGCTTCCTTTCCCTTGTTCAAGTCGATCGCCAGCTGCTGATAGATTTCTGCCGCCTGCTTGCCAAGATTTCTGCTGCCTGTATGGATAACAAGGTAATTGGTGCCATCCTGCGCTCTGTCTACTTCGATGAAATGGTTTCCTCCGCCTAAGGTGCCAAGGCTTCTTTCCGGTCTCCTGGTATCCTTTAAACTTCTGTAGCAGCGCAGTTGTGTAAGATCAAACCTCTCCTGTCTTCCTTCCCATACATTCATGCCCGAAGGAACATAATGTGCCGCCTCATCCAGCCTCTCAAAATCAACATCATCCTTCCCGATATTTATTGTATACATACCGCAGCCGATATCCACGCCCACAATATTCGGTACTACCTTATCGGTAACCGTCATGGTTGTGCCGATGGTACAGCCTTTTCCGGCATGAACATCCGGCATAATCCTTATTTTACTGCCTTCTGTAAATTCATGGTCACACATTCTTCTTATCTGCTCGACAGCTTCATCCTCTATTACCCTGGCATAGCAGATGGCTGTGTTCACTTTCCCTCTGATTTCCATTATCCCAATTTTCTCCTTTCTAAAAATGCACAAAAAGAAACCGCCTGCCTTTTTTATAAGATAAGCGGTTCATAAAAATCCATGTAAACCTGTTACAATCCGTCAATTCATCCCACGGTCTGCCGTTTTCGCATTATCTTATAAGAGAGCATGAAATCTAAGCCCTGTTCCGTACTCAGTGCTTCATAATATCCGCTCTTTAGATAAGCTAATACAAAAACCGTGTTCACCATTATAAGGTCCTCTCCGGGCAGCCGATATGCCCACTTCTTATTTCTAATGCTAATATATCACAAGCAGAATGATTTGTCATTATACTTGTGGTATAAATTTCTCCCTTCCGTCATGTGGGCCGCTTGGTCATTAGCTTGCCGCCCATATCCATACTTATCAGCGCTTCAGCGTTGACAATTTGATGGTGCGGTATTGTCAGTAAGATTGTCAATAGATGGGCTGCGGACAATGAGTTTGGAGCAATGCATGAACCGATATGCTCCACTTATGTCCGGCAGTTTAAATAATCAAAAAACTGTCAATCATAAGGAGGAGCATTTTTGAGCAGAAATATAAATATACTAAAACCATATTGATAACCGATTTCGTACTGAATTACTTTCCTGTGATATCAGCATACAGGAATTCAATGTGTAAATTCAGCTTTTTCCAATTCACACCGGCGTCCATGTCTGCAGCTTGCCCGCTTAAATTTAAAGTGTGAATTATGTCTTTTATAATCCATACTATCCCGAATATGAAGCCCCGGGAAGGAAGAAATTTATGCCCCAAAAAATTACTATAATCCGGCAATTACTGCTATTCCAAAGGCAAAAAAGAAATGTTGCCGTATCCCGCCAGTTACGAAAGCTCCTGTCAATGCTTGCAGGTTACTTTATTCATAATAAAACGCTTATGTGCTGTTGAGACTGGATGGAATAAAAGGTATCTTAAATTTAGCAGGCAGGAGGTATTTGATGAGTGATATTTCTAAGGTAATAGGCGACAGAATAAGAATAATCAGATATGATAAAGGATTTAGTATTGAGGAATTAGCAGAAAAGGCAGATATAAACACCACTCATTTAGGACGCATTGAAAGAGGGGAGACAATTCCTAAGTTAGACAGTATAGAAAAGATTGTAAACGCTCTGGGGATAACATTTGAGGAATTATTCAGATATATACAGCCGTCCGGAGAAACCGGAGGGGAGAATGACACAACCCTTGCTTTGCTGATCAACAGACTGAACAGTCTTAAGCCGGCAGAGCAGAAGGAGGTTTTAAGCCTCTTTGAAATCCTATTTAAACTAATCAATAAGTAATAAAGTTTGCAGTGTTTCTCTGCAGACTTCTTTTTATATCTGTTTTTCACACCATGCAAGCGTTTATTTTTCAAAAACAGCACTTAAATGCGTTAGAAATTATTGACTTTTATGTAAAAATATGCTATCGTGTATTGACAGAGGGTTACATAGTTTTTAAATCAATTTTATATTTCATACATTGATTTACTAAAAATACGGGAAGCTATGTAACCCTCTGCATTTATATTATTCCCCAATACTCCATATTGAGTGTGAACGTGAAAAGTAAGGAAGAATTGAGACTGTGAATGCAGAAGTGCATAGTCTCTTTTCTTTTTTTTTAAAGCGCAGAGACAATTGCGACCCTCTGCTATCGGCCGTCCGGCAACCATACCGGGCGGCCGTCTTCTTACAGGTTACGCCTCCACGGCCCATCCGGAGTTTTCCTGCTGGATACCGAACAGCCTGGCATACAGACCATCTGCTTTGAGAAGCTCCGGTCCTGTGCCCTGCTCTGCCACCCGGCCGTCCTTTAACACGACAATGTTATCCGCACCTGCGATGGTACGGAGCCGGTGGGCGATGACCACCACAGTTTTATCCCTGATCAGATGGGAGATCGCTTCCTGGATTTCCAGCTCATTCTCAGGGTCGAGGGAAGCTGTGGCTTCATCCAGCAGCACGACAGGCGCGTCTTTCAGCAGGGCACGGGCAATGGATATCCTTTGCCGTTCGCCGCCGGATAATGTACAGCCGTTCTCACCGGTTAAGGTATCGTATCCATCCGGCATCCGGGATATAAAGCTGTGGCAGTTGGCCAGCCGCGCCGCGTTTTCCACCTCCTTGCGGGTAGCTCCGGCCTTGCCGATGGCGATATTGTTAAAAATCGTATCATTGAACAGCACCACATCCTGAAATACAAAAGAAATCCATGTCAGCAGACGTTCCGGGTCGATTTCCCGGATATCCACACCTCCGATCAGTATGCGGCCTTTGTCCACATCCCAAAAGCGGGCAATCAGTTTGGAGAGCGTACTTTTTCCGCTGCCCGAAGGTCCTACCAGTGCCGTCACCTTCCCCTGAGGAATATGGAAGCTCACATTCCTGATGACGTCCTCCGACAGATAACGGAAGGTGACGTTCTCAAATTCTATGCTATAGCCTGATAAAGCAACATCGCTCCTGCCGGTCATGGGAGCTTCCTCGTAGACAGCGTGGATACGTCTGAGGGACAGCAGCGAATACAGCAAGTCACCCCATAATGCCAGCGGCGTTGAAAGACTGGTATAAATGCGGCTGGAAAAGATCAAAAACATCAGAAAATAAAGCAGCTCCAGACTTCCTGCCGTGACATAGCTTAACCCCGTAAAGATGGTAATCGGAATACCAAAGCGCAATAGCATCATGGAAGCCGTTGTGAGAGAGCCGTTTACCGCCTCTGTTTTGATGCTGACCTTCATCAGACGGCGGTAAGCCTGCTCCAGGCTTTTGGATCTTTCTCCGCCCATGCCGAATGCCTTGATGACCCTGATGCCCTCCAGATACTCCTGCATTTGCTCCGCTGCGTCCAGCTTGCTTTGCAGATGCTCCTTTCCGATACGGCCGTGCATTCTCCGGCACAGCAGCAAAAAGCCGAAGGAGAACGGCACACTGATGAAGATGGCCAGCCCCATGCGCCAGTCAAAGAGCATCAGCAGCGTGCAGGTAAGCAGCAGATTGATAAGCGTCCCGCCAAACTGGGGAATAATCGAAGAAAAGCTCTGCTCGATCGTGGCGCAATCGCTCATCATGTTCACGGTGATTTCCGTCAAATCCTTTTTCCCAAAGAAGCTTAGAGGCAGCTTCCTCAGATGCTCGGCAAGACCCGTCCGCTTCTCCTCCGCAGCCTCATAAGCGGTCACATAGGTTTTCCCGTATTCATAACGGTGGGCGGCAAAAGCCAGTGCAACGATAGCTGACGCACCGGCCGCCCATGCCCAGAGCCGCTCCCAGTCCACCTCTTTGCCGAAGAAAGGGTTTAATATTTCCACAAAGGCAATCATAAGCACCATCACCGGTAAAGACAGAGTGACCTGTGCGAGGAAGGATGAGAAAATGGATCTTTTGAGATCCTTATTGGATTTTTCCGATAATAACAGCAATCTTTTTAACATGTATATTCCTCCTTTATCCCCAGGAAATATCAATTATTTTTCAATTCGTTATTAATACTTCTTAGCCGGACTTATGCCAGCTTCCATGTGAGTGCCCTGCAATAGACGTCCCACATCTGCCTGTATTTGGCGCCGTTATGAATCAGCTCCTCATGAGTTCCCTGTTCCACAATGCGTCCGTCGTCCACCACCACGATTTTATCGGCGTTCTTAATGGTGGACAGGCGGTGCGCAATGACGATGACGGTTTTGCCCTTCATCAGCTTTTCCAGGGCAAGCTGTATCTTCTGTTCGTTCTCAGGATCGGCAAAGGCCGTTGCCTCGTCCAGAATCACAATAGGCGCGTCTTTGAGTATGGCTCGCGCGATGACGATGCGCTGGCGTTCACCTCCCGAAAGGTAGGTTCCCCTGCTGCCCAGCACGGTGTGGTAACCGTCCGGCAGCCGTTCAATGAATTCATGGCACATGGCGGCCCTGGCGGCGGCAACCGCCATCTCGTCGGTTGCGCCTTCATTGCCGGTCTTGATGTTATCAAGAATGCTTTTCTTGAACAGGAACACATCCTGGAATACAAAGCTTATGTGCTTCATAAGCTGATCAAGCTCTATATCCGCGACATTTACCCCTCCGACGGATATCGTTCCGCCGCTGATATCCCAAAAACGGGGAATCAGCTGTGCGATAGTGCTTTTCCCGCTGCCCGAAGGTCCTACGAGCGCCGTCACCTGCCCCGGCTGCGCCGTGAAACTCACATCATGAAGCGTGCCGCAGGCATCCTCCTCATTATAGGAAAAGGCCACATGTTCAAATGTTATGCCGTATCCGTCCGGGTCTCTGCGGACTATGCCGGTTTTCAGGACGGGCGTATCAAACACGCTTCTTATGCGCTTCACGCTGGAGACCACCATAAATCCCTGTACAAAGATATACATCAGCTTGGAAATCGGTCCCGCGATTCCCATACTGAAAACAAGATAAAACAAAAATGATATTGCAAAAGCCCGGTATTCCGGCGCTCCGCTGCCGATGAGAATGCCCACGGGCAGCAGAAAAAGAAACACGGAATTGAGCAGCACAAGAAACGCGCAGTACGAATTCTTGACCGAATGGGTATATTGGATCGCGCAATCCCGGTATCGGATAATGGTGTCATGGAATTTACGGAAGGAAAAGACCGTTTGATTGAAGGCCTTGACCACGGAGATGCCGCGCACATACTCCACTGCGGAGTTGTTCATTTTATCCTGCAGGTTCTGGAAGGTCTCCATGAACTCGCGCGATTTAGGATTGGAAAGGCTGACGGCCTGAATGACGAAGCTCAGAACGATGGGCACAAAGCACGCAAGGCCCATCCGCCAGTCAAATATAATCAGAACCATCAGCATCACGACCGGCGACACAAGGGAAGCAACGGCGTCGGGAAGCTGGTGGGCGATGAACATTTCGACCTTCTCAACATTGTCATCCATAAGCTTACGCAGCTTACCGGTGGCGTTGGACGTATGAAAGCCCATAGGCAGCTCGGAAATATGCTTTGCAAATTTCATGCGCAGTTCAAACAATAGGTTGTATGCCGCCGCATGGGACAGCATAGATGATACAAACATAAATAACAGTCCCGCAATAACCGCCCCCAGCGCCAGCCATGCATATCCTCCCACAATCTCTGCCGGTACTTCCCGTATGTTGTCTATGTGACCCAGCAGCTCGCGCAGAATGAAGTATACGAAGATGTACGGCGCAAATGACAACGCTGCGCTAAGTGCGGACAGGATACAGCTTAAAAACAAATTGACTTTCTTTTTGCCTGCAAGCTGCAAAAGCCAGGCAAGGTCACTTTCTCCTTTTTTCCGATGGTTCGGCATAAGTATCACTCCTTGTAATGATGTTGTATAACCGGCAACAATATTGTATAATAAGTTAGACATATTTAACTCTACTTCAATATAGAAGATGGCGGTTCATATTTCAATATATATGGAGCAAAGGCTCCCTTAGCTTCAGTTAAAGCTCCGCCATGTTTCTATTTTGTGCCGTACGGGAGGTAAAAGTATATGACGATCTATGGAATGGAACAATATATGGCGCATGTTGAACAGCACTTTGGGCTGAAAAAGGAAGCCGGGACCGACTATATCCGTTATACCCTGCCCCAGCAGATGGGAAACGGATTTTTTGAGCTGTTCGATACAGGGGAGCAGTTTCAGGTTTGGATCACCCATGCTGAGCTGAACCAGGACGTCTCATTGTCATATGCCCAGAACGATAATACCTATATCGGCCTCTCTTATATTGAGACGGATGCCCGGAGGGAGAATGCCGCGGCGGACAAAGCCTCAAATACCCTCCAGGCATTGCGGACGTCCCGTTCATTGCCTTCGGACGATGTCGTACAGGGGATATGTAAGGCAAATATGCCGCTGCATGCCGTCAATATTCTGATATATCAGGACTTTTTCTGCCGTTATGTAAGCAAAACCCATACGGCTTCCTATTTTGACATCATCAAAATGCTGCAAAGCTTTGACGAGCAGACCTTTATGCATGGGCTGTATCCCATACTGGCCGGAATGCTGCATTGTCCCTATAAAAATACGGCAAGAAGCCTGTTCATGAAAAGCCGGGTGTATGAAACCGCAGCCCATCTCATATCCTTATGTGATGATGAATGCGCACAGCCTGTCATTTCCTTAAGTACGTTTGACGCAAGGCAAATTCGTAAGGTTCCCGATATTCTCCGGGAGCACATGGAGAACCCGCCTTCCATATCCTCCCTTTCACGCATGGTGGCGCTGAATGAATTCAAACTGAAAGCGGGCTTCAAGCAGGTTTTTAATACGACTATTTATGAACACCTGCGCCAATTGCGGACAGATGAAGCGATGGAATTGATGAAAGAAGATTGGACCCTGGAACAGATTGCTGAGAAAGTTGGATATAAAAGCCTGCGCGGCTTTACACAGGCTTTCACAAAATGCACCGGAAAGACCCCCGCCGAATGGCGCAGGCAGCGTGTATGACTGACGGAATATAAACCTGAAGCAAAAGCGGCGTCAGTATAATTCATCCATAATGTATTCAAGAGCGCTTCCAACGCAGTCTGCTCTCGCCGTTCTAATTATGTAATGATTCCGCCAGGTTCTTTAAAGTATTGATTATAAAAGAGTTCAAAAAATTGCAGACTTTAAGCCATATGCTCAAAAATAACGATAAAATACCAATGAGAAGCCGGCACGATGCACTTGACCGATTCGCACCGAGCACCCGACGGGTGGCATGGGGTCCTGCTTATGATTAA
>JAFADH010000143.1 GCA_023424995.1 Bacillota bacterium
CAATTAATTATTTTATTTAAATACCGCCATATTTCAAATGTCAGTATTATTCAATGCATTTATTTATGTAGGATATTATTCTATGTGATACATCTTCTTACTTTGTAAAGTGTCTTTTTAATATAAACCATTTTAATATAAAGTATTTTTATATAAGGCATTTTAGTGAAGAGTATTTTAATATAAAGTGTTTTAATATAAATCATTTTAATATAGAGCATTTCAATGAAGAGTATTCAATGAAGAGCATTTTAATTTAAAGTTTTTAAAATAAAGCATTTTAATGTAGAGCATTTTAATTAAAGTGTTTTAAAATAAAGCATTTTAATGAAGAGTATTTTAATATAGAGCATTTTAATGTAAAGCATTCTAATATAAATATTCTTTTATATAAAGTTATTATAATGTAGTCTAGTCTTTTATATAAATCCTTAATTATGTAATATATTCATTAAAATAATACATTGCCTTATTTTATACGTCCGTCCTGACGGTTCGTATCAATCTTCTGTGTCTCAATTTGAAGCTTGATATATATTACAGCAAGCACTATAATAAGAAAACCCAGTAGATTGAGTATCTGTTGAGCATAGATCTTCAATCCGAAGAGATGCAGGTCTGCTTTCTGAAGAAAGGTCAGCAGGCTTCCGCCCACGATGGATACGAGAAAGCCGAACAAACCGCATACAGAGGAGGTGAGGGTCAGCCATATCATACGCTTGTCGTTACGGTAAAAGTCCAATTGGATGCCGAACAATCCGATGCCCACGAACGCCCAGGCTGTCGAACCTGTAATAGAAGCCAGGATGTACATAGGATATGCATTAAAGGGCATAGTAAATGTAATGATGAGAAAATTGACTCCCAATATGAATAATGTATAACGAAGAATTTTACCCATGCCATGCTTATCAGCCATCCGTCCAAGCTTCGGTGTGATATATATCCGGTAAAGATTGAAGATAAAGATGAACAGCATCATGAAGGTATAAGGAAGCTTCAGATCGTTGATCCAGTAGCTTGAATTAAAAGGAGCACAGATGTAAAAGGCAAGGGTGTATAAGCACTGGACGGTGAAGGCTTTCCTGTATTTCGCATCATACACTGCCTCTTTTATCTCGGAAAGTATGCTTTGCTCTTTCTTTGGCGGCAGATGTTCTTTTGCCTTCTTAGCCAGACGGCCATGCATTTCTTTGCCGTTCATATCCAGGTAGGAGGTTCTCGGTTCCTTCATCATGGAAAAGCCGACGACATTGATAACAGACAGGATCAATAATATGGCGCCGATGAGAATAAATCCCATAAGGAGATTGCTCTTTTTAAAATAATCCATAATCATACCGCAGATCAGCATAAAGCTGGATACTACAAATACGGCGACGGAATCCTTAATGGAGAAGTATTTTCCTCTCAGACGGCTGGGAACCAGACTGGCTATCCAATCCTGGGAGGCCGGTATTCCGATCTGTACAAAGATCTGTCCGAGAAAGTACAGGCCGGCAATCAAAAGAGCCTTTGCATTATTGCTGACGGTTAAGAGCGGAACAAAATATAAAGCTGCAAATAAAACTCTCTGCAGCGCTGTAATTGTCACCAAAAATTTATATTTTTTGATCCGTTTCAAATAATTGATAAGAAATAATTGGATCAGCGCCGCTAAGCTGAGCAAAGAGGTAATGATACCGATATTGGCATCCGATATACCGCTATAGGACATCAGGGTGGCTAAGAAGGTACCTCCGGCAAGCTGCCCTATGGTCTGGGCGGCAGTATCTGCTGTAGTATAATAGATGCGGCTTTTCTTCATGTCCTGTTTTGATTCCGGCAAAGCCATAAAATAGATCCGGCGTATCTGTCCTATCATATATCGATGCATATCTATTAAGTTGTGAAGCATGGTGTCATTTATCCTCCGCCTTTGTGGGTGATTTCAAATACTGATTCGTCAATCAGTGAATAGTATAGATGAAAATGCTCGAATTTTCAACTATTCATTGAAGATACTAACCCCGGAAATGAAAATATTCGGTATACCGTTAGAATAAATTGACTTGTTCTTAACAATTTTATATAATTATGGATAGAAAATTAGTATTCTTTAACAAATACCATGGTTACAGAATACAGGATAAAGGAGGGAAACACTTGTATAAAAAAGAGATTTCGAAAGCGGTTATCAATAGATTGCCAAGATATTATCGTTATCTGGGAGATCTACTGGAGAAAGATGTGGTTCGCATATCATCCAAGGAATTAAGCGAGAAGATGAAGGTTACGGCATCCCAGATCAGACAGGACCTGAATAATTTTGGCGGTTTCGGGCAGCAGGGTTATGGCTATAACGTGGAATACCTTCATTCTGAGATTGGTAAGATTCTTGGTCTTGATGTGAAGTATAACATAATCATCATCGGCGCAGGTAATCTGGGACAGGCGCTGGCGAATTATGTGGATTTCGAACGAAGAGGCTTTTTTGTGAAATGCATCTTCGATGTCAATCCCAAATTAGTCGGGACTGATATTCGCGGGATACCGGTAAAATCCACGGAGATTCTGGAACAATACATCAAAGGGAATAAAGTAGATATTGTAGCTATTACAGTACCTAAGACCAAGGCTCCCGCTCTGGCTGCGGATCTTGCAAGATGGGGAATTAAAGGCTTCTGGAATTTTGCGCCCGTGGATTTGAATCTGCCTAAGGATGTGACTGTTGAGAATGTACACCTGGCAGACAGCCTGATGAAGCTGTCCTACAGATTATCCGGCAGGGACGGTATGCATGATTAGCAGATGAGTACGGGGATATGTTAATTAGGATATTGAGTCTATAGACAAGCAGATGAGCTGTATAGGATAATGGGATATAAGCTGATTGAAGGGGATGCTTTACCGGATGCTGCAATAGCAATACTTTAGGTATCGATCGAGTAAGGTGTATTTTATATGGCGAAACGAGAGAAGAAGACCGCTTTTCATAATATAGTGAAGAATCGCAAGCTTCCGATTCTTACTCTGGACGGCAGATGGCATGAATTATTTCCTGAGGATGTGAAGACACCTGAGATTAAAGAGCTGGAGCAGGAAGTGAATAATCTTCTGAAGAAGCAGGGCAAACTGACCAATGACATTAAGGACATGAAGAATCTTAAGAGCAGTCTGCTGAAGGATATCATGGAGAATATGGATATCGGATCGGACACAGCCAGCAAAGAGAAGGACAAGAAGCTCGGCAAGAATAAGAATTATATCAATGAACTTAACGAGAAGATGGAGCAGGCCATGGATGAACTGGGTGACATTCCCTATCGGATCAAGGAAGTGAATGAAGAACTGATGGCGGAAAGCATTGAGGTTTTCTACAGGCTTCTTGAGAAGAATAAGGAAGACTTAAAGGAAGTAGCTGATTGGATTATGGGGATCAGAGAGGAGCTTACCCACAGGATACTGCTGAAGCAGGATCTTGAGACAAAGAATTCCATGATCTACTCATATATGCATGATATCCTTGGGGCTGAACTTATGGAACTGTTCGATCGGGTTCAGAAACGGTCGTAGGGCGAGGCTCAGGAAGCAGAGAAGCTTATGGTATAAGGGTACAGACTAAGAAAGGTGCAGTTTTGTATGATTACCGGAATAGGCATTGATTTAATAGAAGTGGACCGTATATTACAGGCCTGCCAGAAGGAAACCTTTTTAAAGCGTATCTATACGGAGCAGGAGATTGCAATGATTCATAAGGACAGGCATAAGGCAGCGGATAATTTTGCTGTTAAGGAAGCAGTGGCTAAGATGCTTGGGACAGGATTTCGCAAGCTCCGGCCCATTGATATTGAGGTTCTGCGTGATGATCTGGGCAAGCCTTATGTTAAGCTGTACGGTGAGGCGGACAGGCTGGCAAAGGCCCAGGGTGTCAATTCGATTCATGTATCCATCACGAATACGAAGGAATATGCCAACGCATTTGCAGTAGGAGAAGGATGATATAAAATTCAGGCAGTGACGGCAGTTGAACTGCCGATTCCGTATGAATTTGAGAATACGGTATTAGGAATATGGTATAATGC
>JAFADH010000144.1 GCA_023424995.1 Bacillota bacterium
TTTAAATATTGGTTTAAGATATACCGGCAGGAGCCGCACGCATTTTTTTGATTTATCTTTATCCTCCCATCATTCCATATTCTTTGGTGAAAGGCTGGGTTTAGGAATTTTCTTTTCACCTGCTCGATAGGATCGCCCACTAAATTTATACGGTCCAGATTTATTTCACCAAATCCGGCCTGGTAAGCCAGCTCCATGTATCTAATGGGGGTCTCTCCAAACCCCATTATCTCTATGGCAATTGCTTCGGCAGCCAGCGGATCCGTTGATCCTATTAAAACGTCTGCATTGGCGGGAGTCCCGTTAAAGGGACCGTCTCCGTCCATTCCGATGATTCCGTCGATGATTGTCAGATCCGCCAGGGCAATCCTGTTAACGTCAATGAGCCCCTCCTCCAGGCCAAAGGTCAATATCCTCTTACGGTCTTCATCCTTTAATATACTTTTTAAATTTTTTAATCCCAGCGCAGCCGGCAGACAATTATGGGTTTTCATCACCGGTACGTTAATAATTACCTGGGACTGCATATATTCTTTCGGAAATGACAGCCTGCGGAACCGCAGCGCGTTTGATATTCCAACCTCCATGTATTCCGATTTCTTAAAATCTATGGTTTTAACCCGTGTAAGACCCAATTCATCTATTCCACTGTCATGGATTGCCTTTTCCGTTGTTTTCAGCCCAACCATGGAGGCATCCCCGACCAATACTTGTTTCGTACCGCAATTTAAGACCTTTTTAACTAATGCCTTTAACAACCCGGGATGTGTAACCGCACCGGACTCATAGGATTGCTCCGTGCTCCAATCCGGTTTTATCATGACCGTCTCAAGCGGCAGTATGACAGAATCAAGTCCCCCAAGACAATTGATCAGCTTATCCAATGCTTCCCCAATATTATTTCTTACTTTAACGACTGCAACCGTTGACTGTTTCATAAGAATCCTTCCTTAATTGATTAGAATAATAAGGACTTCCTGAAAAACGCGCACCTCTCTCAGGCTTGATTTTACCGGATCTGCTCCTCACAATCGAACTTTCTATAAAGGAACATAAAGATGTGCAAAACCTGTATCGCAAGCTTAGAGTATATTTGAACAATCATTCTACGCCCAAAGCAAGATAAAGGAGTTACAGAGGACCAGTCACATCAATTATTTTTTTCTTCCATGCAGATATAAATTATTGCATTTTGAACAGGCGGGCATGAGCTCACCCTGAATCATCCGGCGTATTTTTATAAATGTCTCATTGTGCCATATTTCTTTTACGGAATATTCTTTTATATTGCCTACGGTAAATTCTGAAAAATGCTTGCAGGAAGTAACTTCTCCGCTGGGCAGAACCTCCATTCTGTCCGCTATGGAATAACACCGGTAATTCCTTTGAATATTTGAGTCATCCTTTAAAAAAGGCAGGATCTCTTCATCGGATAAATTAGGTTGAAATTTCACCTGCAGACTCCATACATTATCCAAAACCTTTTTTCTTACCTGCAGCAATTCTTCTATTCTATCAACAGGGAATTGAAATTTATAAGCGTGCCAGCTGGGAGGAAAATTGTGAAGCTCTCCAAAACGCTCTTTATAATAAACATCGGTTTTCTTTGACGTATCCATGGATATGTACCAGGGGAAACACAAGATAACGGAATCTACGCCTAATCCTTCAAAATACTTTACAAACTCAAAGATATTTGAAAGATTATCTCCGTTTATTACACAATGGATCGATATCTTTCCTTTAAAAATACCCTTTTCCCTCAAATCCAGCAGATGCCCAAGGTTGCGGCTGACCTTTCCGAAGGTGCCCTTGCCGCGCAAAGCATCGTTTTCTTCTTCAAACCCGTCTACCGCTATTAACAATTCAAGATTTTTTCCAAATCTTAATATATCGTCTATTTTTTTATCGATCAAAATACCGTTTGTACAGATCGCTGTAATACGGTTATCCTTTTCCACCATGCGGGATATCTTATCAAATCCACTGTGAACCAGAGGTTCTCCTCCCCATAGGTATAAATTTGATTTGACTTCTTTGGTTTCGTCCATTATTTTCTGAATCAATTCTAAATCCAGTTCCTGATTTTGCTCTTTCTTACTCAAATTATGGTGATAGCCTTGTTCATTCCATTCATAGCAGTGCTTGCACCTTAAATTACACCGGTTGGTCAGCTTTAATCCTATAATATATGGCAATTCCGTAGCAAAATCTTCTTTTTCCTTTATTCCTTTTGATACCATTGACATGATCTTTGAAGTCCTGGCAAGGATCAAGGCGTCATCCTTGCTTATTTTCCTTGTTGTTTTCGGCTGTTTCATTATTTGCACAGCTCCTTTATCAATCTTGACCCCAAACAGGGAGTACAAGCTTTGCAGATTTGCAGGTTCTCTTTCATTACATGAAGCGCTTTCATCGGATCCTCACTTTGTATCCATGCTTCATAGGGTAATCCAAACCCTGATTCCACCCATATCTTTTCATTCACTTTTTCATGCTCCGCGATCGGCTCCAAAAAAATGACCGGCGTCGCAGTAATAAGGGAATCCATTAAGGTACCCCCGCCGGGCTTACTGATAATTCCGCAGCAGGAATGATAGAGACCATACAAGCCGTTTGAATGATCGTTTATAATGCGTTCCATATCATCAGCCACTTTATACATATGCGGATAATCGAAGGCGGCGTCTTTGTTCTTTAACCAGGGCTTCCAATCAGGATCAATCATATAATACGCGGTATTATTGCCAGTCCGGTACTCTTTCTTATGATTGATTACAGTAATCATGGGATTGGGTAATATTGCAGACAGCTCTTCCAGCCTGTTCATATAGGTCCCCATCCCCCATCCCCCGCCATGCAGGAATAATCTATCCTGTTCTGCTTCGGGGTCCGTTTTGAGTATTTCATCAAAATGATTGTCGACTATATAATTTACGCCCTTCTCATCTATGGGCCAAAGCTCAATGAACCTGCCGTTTTGATTATTAAAATCCTTCCAGGACGGCGCTGTTCCGACGTCCATATGTACAATGACAGCTTTGGCCTTCGGGGAATAATCCATATAACGGTTCACAATGGAGGTCCAGCTGCCTGACAAAATGATAAAAGTATCAATAAAATCTTCTTTCCATTTATTTAGAATACGATCCGTTGTTATATCATCAAGTATAAAGTTTAATTTTTTGGCCGCTAATTTATGTCCCAGGACAGCAGCCTTATAACTGCTTTGGAACATGGATTTTGCCGCGGTATATTTATCCAGTGCCGATTCATCAAAGAAACGTTCAAATACTTCAACATCCGCCAGGTAATTATTTCTGTTCAAATAATCCGAAATATGCAATGCAGGGATGTAAGTTCCCAATCCCATTGCAGAGGTTAATATTTTTATTTTATTTTCCATCTTATGACTTCCTTACCATCTTAACTGTTAATAAAATTAAACTGGTTACAAATGTCTTTTGCTTTTCTTATAAGCAGCTCCATACCTGTATGCCGTGTTACGGCCATAAAGTATAATCGCCCCTTATAAGAGTCCCGGTCAGTTAAGATCCGGTTGATAAATAAAGTGTTTGCGGTAAGAGGTATTACCCCTTCTCTTCTTTGATCCGTATATAAAAGATCATTTATCATCAATTCGTTTAAGATGTCGTCAAACGTTATATGCCCGCGGCAGGTAAGGTCAATATAAAATAAGCAGGTAAGCTTTTTAACACCCTCAAAGGATGATATTTTTTGTTCAAGACAATGCTTTATGAGGCTCATTGATTTTCGTGCGTTGATCTCAACAATCGGGATAATCCGGCCATTGGTCAATATCATGGAATCAATGCATACGTCGCCATAATACCCGTCGGAATAAAGTCTGTCACAGACCTTTTCCATTATGCTGAAATAACCTTCGTCTTCCAGCCTGTTCATCAGCTCATCGTCTAAATTTATTGATCCATTATATGTACTTTGGTTATTCAGTATTTTCTGTATAGATATTCTTTCTGAGTTTCCCAGACGGCCGATCTTATACTGCACAGAAAAATCGGTTTGTATGGGAAAAAACGGTTCTAAAATAAAGCTTAATTTTTTTCCTTTCTTTAATTGGGTAAAACAGTAACCACTTATCCTTTGTAAGGCTTTAAGATCTGCCAGCTTTATATTCCCCTTACCCGACACGCCGTATTCCTCCTTCAGCATAATACCGCCCGAGGTTTCCAAAAGCTCTTTCCCTACGGTATTTAATTGATTCACGTCATCAATCAAGTAAGAAAAATCATTGCAATTCAATTCCTTTGCCAATAAGGTTGAATATCTTTTAGAATTCACTTTCTTAATTGTCTCTAAATCGGGATGGTCATAAGAAAATCCGTATTTATCAGACAATTCAATGTATTCTTTTGTTACGGCATAGGTAGATAGCTCAGCAGCCGAAGAAAATTCAATTTCATTAAAATCTTCGATTTTATAATCGACCTTTCCCTCTTTCAATTTAGATAAGTCTCGAAATACAGGCACATTATGAAAAGAAAACCCTAACGAATACAAATATTGCAGATGAGCTTCATCCATCGGTATGCTTGTTAATATAGAATCATTCTTCTTACAAAAGGCATAATTGATCTCATCAAAGGCAGCAACCATATTATCCAGATTTTTGTTGGAGATACTGGGAAGCTTTATCGTTTCGGGAGCTTCCCAATACTTTTCCGCGTTAAATTTTGCTGCATAAGTAACGGATTTCCCTAAATCAATGCGCATCTTCCTTCAATCCCTTCAAGAATTCGGCTAAATTTCCAATTGTATTTATCTTGTCAAAGTCAAAATCATCAAAATCAATAACGATATCTAAATTATCTTCCAAATTTAATATCATGGTAATTAATTGTATGGAATCTAACCCTGCGTCATTGATTAAATCCGAATCCAATGTGAGCGTAGCGGCAATTTCTTCATCTTCCAAAACTTCTGCAATAGCACTAAATATCGTATTTTGCAATAATCCCATATTATCCATGTTGTTCTCTCCTCGAATCATCATGATTTTAATTTAGTATCTTAATGATTCTAACGTCCTTTTTACATTATTTCCATATACTCTGCACAATCCGTCAGGATATGAGCATAATCCGCTTTTAATGCAATATGCAAGAGGAAACCAAAATGGTATAATGTATAGTAAGTCATTAAATTAGTTAGTTCAATAAACTATTCTAAATATGGAGGAATGATTGTTATGAAGACAATTAATAATCCAGCAAAGCATAGGAAGCCGAGATTGCAGAAATTACAATTTGAAATCCATTTGACCGATCATTGCAATCTGAATTGCCAGATGTGTGATCACTTTTCTCCTTTAGCAAAGGAGTATTGCCTTGATTTGCAGGACTTTAAAAAGCAAATGGAGCGATTGTCCGTTTTATTTCATAAGGAAGCTGAATTTATCAGGCTCCTGGGCGGGGAACCCTTGCTTCATCCTAATATTGTCTCTTTTTTTCCCGTAACCAGAGCTTATTTTCCCAATACCAGAATAAAAGTATATACCAATGGAATTCTGCTGGCCGCACAGACGGAGGAGTTCTGGAAAGCCTGTGCGGAATATAAGATAACTATTGCAATTACAAAGTATCCTGTTAAATTTGATTATGACCAGCTGCAGATGATGCTGGAGGAAAAAGGAATATCCTTTTTTTATGTAAATCCCGAGCCGGTCAAGAGCTCCTGGCATTTTCCGTTGGATATTAACGGTACACAGAATGAGATAATAAGCTATAAATTATGCCAAATGGCCGGTAAATGTATTTTTTTAAAGGACGGTATATTATACCCCTGCACGGTCCCCGGGAACATAATACATTTCAACCGCCACTTCGGGACAGACATTCCGTTATCAAAGCAGGATGGAATCAATATTTTTGAAGCTGATTCCGCTGACGAAATATTGGATTTTTTATGTACCCCCATACCATTTTGTAAATATTGCGATACCAGGAACAGGAAAAAGGGATTGGAATGGAATCGCACCAAAAAGGATATAAAAGAATGGACATAACTTAAAAGAAAGGCAACCGTTCCGTCTGCCATGATAAAAGAGGAAGGAAACGGGAAAGAAAAGGGTGATTGTTATGAATACTATGAAAAAGGATATAAGGTGTACTTTTGTTATACCGCTTTATATTGAGGAAAAAAATATAGAATTGTTAGGATTTTTTAAACAGTCTATGGAAAGTGTTTTTGAACAGACCTGCCCGGACTGGTCCATCGTTCTGGTCGATGACAACTCAAAAAACAAATTATTGGATGAATACATACATAGCATTATCCCAAAACAGAAACAAACCATTATATACCATCATAACGCTTCCAATGCAGGTCCCGGAATTGCAAGAAACATTGGCATTGACATAGCCTATGGCCTGGGGAGCGATGTAATTATATTTCATGACCAGGATGATTTATCCCATCCCAGGCGGGTCGAAGTGACAAGAGATATTTTTAAAACCAAGGATACCGACTTATTATATACGTATTTTATACCAATTGACGAACATGGAATTGAAATTGAACCGGAGCATCTATCCTATTCGATGAAAGCCATTTTAGAAAATCATAACACTCCGCTTGTGGGCAAGGATGTCTGGAAAACCCTTTTTGCAGATAAAATGTATATCAATTTGACATCAACTACAAGCGTGCGGATGGAATTTGCCAAAAATTTTCCTTTTCCCAATAGAAGATCCTCTGAGGAGACCTATACCTGGCTGCTTTATTCAGCCCATGGAGCCGTTTTTGATTTTACCGGGGAAATACCGACGAAATATAGAATCCCGCGAAATGTAAAGGGCTCCGCATCAAGAGATACCATAGGCGAAGAAAGATGGCACCAGGAGATGGCCGAATCCTTTACGGACGCTTTTACCAAATGCTCCAAATGTGCGCTGGAAAGAGGGACTGCCACTCCTGAGGAGCTTAAAAAGCTGGAGTCTTTATTATATATAAATTTGATTACGATTTTTAAAAGGGAAGGAATGCACGATTTGGCAATGGATATTTACCGGAATCATATAAAAAGGAACTCGGGAAATTCCGTAAAATCCGTTAAGATATAATCCGCCTTGAGGGATCACCCCGTATTCCAGTAAACAGAATAATCTGTCATCCGATGAGGTTTTTTTACACACTCAATTCGCTTGCGGTTAATATAATTCTGTATCCGGCGTGTAATCTGAATACTATATAGCCCCTGGCATATTGTTATAATTTATAACGCAGCGCAGTGTAAATTAGGGTAACGCCTGAGAGTGCCTGACATTCATCGCAGCATGATATAGTAAACTGGGGCAGGTTGATAC
>JAFADH010000247.1 GCA_023424995.1 Bacillota bacterium
GTCGCTTGGCAAGATATTTGAAAAAATATTACTACCAGGAGATTAGTGTGAAGATGAGCATCTTCGCACGGCAAGTTTGAGCTGCGGCACAAATTTGCGGGTCTCTGTGAGAATGGAGATTAAGTATGATTCAAGTCGAACACATTTCTAAGACCTTCAAGGTCAGCCGGCGGAATGCCGGATTTTCTGAGGCGTTCAGAGCATTGTTTCACCGACAGTATGAATGCGTCAAAGCGCTCGATGATATCTCTTTCACTATAAGGGAAGGGGAGATGGTCGGGTATATCGGTCCCAACGGTGCAGGAAAAAGCAGTACCATCAAGGTGTTGAGCGGGATATTGACACCGGAGCTGGGAAGCTGCATCATCAACGGGAGAGTTCCATGGAAGGAAAGAACAGCACATGTGAAGGAAATCGGAGTCGTATTCGGACAACGGTCACAGCTTTGGTGGGATGTGCCGGTCATTGATTCCTTTGAACTGCTTCGGGACATTTACAAAATTCCGTTACCAACCTATAAGGATAATCTGGAGGAGCTGGTTACGCTGCTTAAGCTGGAGCAGATTATACGGACACCGGCCAGACAGCTGTCGCTGGGACAGCGGATGAGGTGCGAGATAGCGGCATCCTTGCTGCACAGTCCCAGAATTTTATTCCTGGATGAACCGACCATCGGTCTGGATGCGGTATCAAAGCTTGCGGTCAGGGACTTTATACTGGAACGCAACCGCAGCCATAGGACAACGGTTATCCTTACGACCCATGATATGCAGGATATCGAGACCCTGACCAGGCGGATTATTCTGATCGGAAAAGGGAAGATTCTGCTGGATGGGAAGCTGGAAGATATCCGCAGGCAGTTCTCCACCAACAAGCGGTTAACCGTAGAGTACGGGGGAGGACAGATCAAAGCCTGCGAGGGAATGATCCCCCTATCTGCCGGGAATCAGCTGGCAGCCTTTGATATTGACATTAACCTTCTGAGTGTATCGGCTGCCATTACCCATATCTCGGGACAGGTTGATGTTATCGATCTTTCCGTGGACAGTCCCTCTATCGATGAAGTAGTATCCAATTTGTATTATCAATATCAGATTTCATAATCAGCACTTGGCGATTATGGGATGTGGTCTTATTTGCGTGCAAATTTCTGATTCAGTATGAAAGGTGCAGGCATAAATTATCCTTGGATTGCTGCTGTGATTGCTGTATCAGTGCCGGAAGGGAGATTTAAAATGAAATTATTATATGACTGTTATTCGGAGTACCATAAATATATGTCCTTTTTCCGTATGCGTTTTATTGCGGGACTGCAATACCGGGCAGCGGCGTTGGCAGGCGTCGTAACACAATTTGCGTGGGGGTTTCTGGAGCTTTTATTATTCCAGGCATTTTACCAGGCGGACCCGGGGGCTTTTCCCATGACCAGGGAAGCATTAGCCTCCTATATATGGCTGCAGCAGGCATTTCTGGCTTTGTTTATGGCCTGGTTCCTGGAGACTGAGATATTTCAAACCATTATAGACGGCGGAATCGCATATGAGATGAGCAGACCTGCCGATCTGTACACCATGTGGTTTTTCCGGAGCATGGCAAACCGTCTGTCAAAAGCAATCCTGCGCTGTATGCCGATTTTATTATGCGCGGCATTTTTACCCGCACCCTATGGTATGAGATTACCGGAGAGTGCCGCAGCAGGCTTCTGGTTTCTGGTGACGGCCCTTCTGGGATTTATCGTGGTGGTTGCTTTCTGCATGCTGATATATATATCCACATTTTTCACCTATTCCCCTATGGGCATACGATTATTGGCCATACCTCTGGTAGAATTCTTTTCCGGAGATGTTATCCCCATCCCGTTCCTGCCGGACGGGTTTCGGCAGTTTGTTGAGCTTCTGCCCTTCGCCTCCATGCAGAATATCCCTCTCAGGGTGTATTCCGGTGATATTCACGGAGCGGAAATCTATATGAGAGTGGGATTACAGTTATTCTGGGTCATTATACTGGTCCGGACAGGCAGGAGCATGACTGCGGCAGCCCTACGACGGGTAGTTATTCAAGGCGGATGACTTAATAGCCCTTATATTTACCAAAGAGAAAGAAATCGTTTTCTAATCGGATAATAATACGGAGTCTTTTGATAGGAGGTATGTATGAAGCTTTATTTTAAATTCTTCGGGATTCATTTAAAAAGTGCCCTGCAGTATAAAATCTCATTTTTTTTGATGATGACAGGACAGTTCCTGATAACGTTTAATGCGTTTCTCGGTATCTATTTTTTGATGGAGCGTTTTCATAAGGTGAAAGATTATAGTTTTAGTGAAATATTGCTTTGCTATTCCGTTGTTCTCATGTCTTTCTCCCTGGCTGAGATGTTCCTGCGGGGATTTGATACGTTTGCCGGTACCATTGGCAACGGTGAGTTTGACAGAATACTCCTGCGGCCCAGGAGTATTCTCTGGCAGGTGATATCAGGCAAGATAGAATTCACCAGGCTGGGAAGGACCCTCCTGGCAATTGTCATGCTGATCTATGGGATTATGGCTTCGGAGGTGGAGTGGGATATCCCCAGGGTGATTACCCTGATGCTTATGGTTTTAAGCGGAAGCGTGATCTTCGGATGCCTGTTCATCATCTATGCAAGCATCTGCTTCTATACCCTGGAGGGGCTGGAATTTATGAATGTCCTGACGGACGGAGCCAGGGAATACGGCAAATATCCGATCGATGTCTATGGTAAGGGTGTTCTTAAGTTCTGTACGTTCCTGGTGCCGTATACCCTGTTTCAATATTATCCGTTTTTATACCTGACCGGGAGATCGGACAGAGAGTGGTATATGCTGCTTCCTCTGGGCGGATGTCTTTTTGTCCTGCCAAGCTATATGCTATGGAGGCTTGGAGTAAGACATTATAAATCAACGGGGTCATAATGGAGGACAGATGCCCGTGAAGCATAATGAACCGTATTCAGATAAGCTGTTTGACAACAAAAAAAGTTGTCAGAATTTTCTGACAACTACCTATTGATTTTTATGCATACTACATTGTGAAGCATAACACATCTGAAAGAAAAAGTCTAGTAATTTTTTTGTTTCACAGTAAAATTTTATTCAGGCGATCCAATTCGCCGATGTGCACATATTAATTCGGCAGGCTATATTGCCGGTGGCAGTATTGCCTGCTGATTATGAAAGGAATGGGGATTTATGCAGGAAGCACACATGCAGCGGGAAACCGGAATATGCCCGGAAGAACGGCGGAAGGAAGAAAGGCATCTTGAGGAATGTGTCAGAGTAATACAGTACAACATTGATGATTATCTTAAGAAGTATAAGGATTTAAGCGAAGAAACGAAAGAGCTGTATGATAATTACCGTTCCAATAACCCGGAGCTTCATAATGACCTGGTCATCGGACTTGATATGAAATCGAAGATGGAACGGACGCTGAACCGTAATCTGCTGGCATTGAAAAAGCCCTATTTCGGACGAATTGATTATGAGGAAGCGGGTGATCAGGAAAGCTATTGCCTATATCTTGGTAAAAACGGTATCCGCAGGAATATCACCGAGAATATGATTATCGACTGGAGGGCGCCCATTGCCAGCGTTTATTATGACAGTGATATTGGGGAAAGCTCTTATCTGACACCCTTCGGGGAGAGAATCGATATCAGCCTGAAGCTTAAACGAACCTATGAGATAGAAGACAGCAAGCTGATTGATTTCTATGATTCCGATGTAATCACCAATGACGAATTCCTTACCAAATACCTTAGCAAGAATAAAGAAGTGGTGCTGGGCGAGATTATTGCCACCATCCAGAAGGAACAAAATGAGATAATCCGCGATAATCCCTGGCATAATGTAATCGTACAGGGAGTCGCCGGCAGCGGCAAGACTACGGTAGCCATGCACCGTATCTCTTACATCCTGTATAATTATAAGGACCGGTTCCGTCCGGATGAATTTTATATTATCGGAAGCAATAAGATGCTGCTTAATTATATTACCGGAGTACTTCCCAACCTGGATGTCTATAATGTTAACCAGATGACTATGGAGGATTTTCTCCTGACCTTGCTGGACAAAGATTTTAACCTGAAGAAGGGGAAATATACACTGAGCAACAGCTTCTTAAAACGGCGTCCCGTAAACGCTCCGAAATATCAGTCACAGCTGCGGCAGTTCAAGGGGTCCATACACTTTATCAATGCGCTGGCAGCTTATATGGAGCAATATGAAATGTCGGCAGTAGCGTCCCAGGATGTGGTATATGGGAACAGGGTCATCTATTCCAGGGATGAGATCGAATATCTTTTGACCTTTTTCAAGGATAAGCCGCTTCAGGAGAAGATTGATATGCTGAATAAAAGGTTAACCTATAAGATAACCTCCATCAATGAAGAAGAGTTAATGAAGAAGGAGCAGATCAGAGCGGAGGCCAATAAATACAGGAACCATTTCGGCAGCAGGAGTTTTAAGCTGAATCTGATGGAAGCTTATCAAGGCTTCCTGGAGGATTTGATCATCCGCAGGGAGAGCTATCAAAAGAATGGAAACCAGGTGCCCGAGAAAGAGGTCCTGGACCTTCTGCTTAAGGAGCTGGCGCAGAAGAAGGTTGATCTGTATGACCTGGCCATGCTGGCTTACATTAAAAAGCGGCTGAAGAATACCAAGGACTTCGAATATGTAAGGCATATCGTCATTGACGAAGCCCAAGACTTCGGTGTCCTGATATTCCAGCTGTTTCGAAAGCTGTTTACCACCTGCAGCTATACGATTATGGGTGATGTAACCCAGAACATTAATTATGACAGTGGTATGAATGATTGGGAGACCTTGCGGAATGCGGTATTTGATCCGGTGAAGGACCGGTTTTATACCTTGGCGAAAAGCTATCGCAATACGGTAGAGATATCGGAATATGCCAGCAGGGTATTAAAGAAATGCACCTTTAAAACCTATGATATCGAGCCCATCATCCGCCATGGAAAACCGGTGAGCATAACGAAGGCAGAGGATGAGCTTCAGATGGTACATGAGGTCACGGATATTGTAAAGACAGCAAGGCAGTCAGGATATGATACCATCGCGATTATCTGCCGGAGCGTGGAGGAGACCCTGACGGTAAAGGATGCCTTGAAGCCCTATGTGGAGCTTCAGCATGTAGAAGAGGATATTGAGGAGATGACCTTTACGAACGGTATTATGGTACTGCCGATCCATATGACAAAGGGCCTGGAATTTGATGCGGTAATTCTGTGGAATCCGGATGATGAGAATTATATGGTCGGTGATGAGGATGCGAAGCTGTTATATGTGGCTATCACCAGAGCATTGCATGAATTATATGTAGTATATAAGGGAAGGCTATCCGGGCTGCTTGAGTGACGGTAAGGATGTCCGCAGACAGGAACCGATCCGGAGCCGTCCTGCCGGCAGGTGATGTGCTGCCCCAGGAATGACAGGAATAATTAAGCGCTTGTCTATCTTATGGGGCAGCATGGAATACGATTTATTCATGCTAAGAGGTTTATCGCAGTATTGTATAAATATCACATTAAATTCAAAGAATTTGCCGATTTTATGTCTTGACAAAACCGGTACTGCTTTATATAATGGTAAAGTGGCTATTGGGTCACAGCAGTTTATGCAAAAAAAAGGGATCTTAGCTCAGCTGGGAGAGCATCTGCCTTACAAGCAGAGGGTCATAGGTTCGAGCCCTATAGGTCCCATTTTTCATGGCGAAGTAGCTCAGTTGGCGAGAGCATGCGGTTCATACC
>JAFADH010000254.1 GCA_023424995.1 Bacillota bacterium
CTTCCTTTCCTCATGGGACATTTCCGCTGCCAACGCCTCGTCGCAGGACAATTCGCCCCATATGCTGATATCCTTGCGGAGAATATAGACAAAAGGGTTAAACCAGTGCAGCGTTCCCGCAAGCAGGGCAAGCATTTTTACCCATAAATCCTTTCGTTTCAGGTGCATGAGCTCATGGCTCAAGACCAGCTTCAAGTCAATTTTTGATATGCCGGAGACCGGCAGCAGTATCATAGGGCGGCGCAGTCCCACAAGCATTGGGCTTGAGATTTTATGGTTCAGCATGAGTTTCACATTACCGCGGATGCCTAACGCCTCTTTGCATGAGGAAAGCAGGACGGCGGCGGTATCCTCCGGTACGGGAATACTGTTTTCACGAAGCTGCCTGCTAAATCTGCGGTAGCAATAGAAATGCCACCCGGCAGACAGCACTGCTCCCGCAAGCCAAATGAGGAAAGCTGCTTCCATTACTTCAAACGGGAAGTGCTTCTTCACCAGGGTATCCATTGCATCAGCAAAACCGTTTGATGGCAGTGCGTTACGGATAATAGACGGTTCGGCAGGATCGCTTTCTATGACAGAATGAACCAAAAGAAGTTTTCCGGCAACGAGGTAAACAGGCAAGAGAAAAAAAGCGATTGCCATTTTCCCGGCTCCGTATTGCCACTTGGCAGAAAAGACTTTCGCCGTTACAGGCCGAAGCAGCAGCATCAGCCCAACAACCACGCTTCCCGCAATAGACATGGCAAGGAGATTTGACAACAGATCAGCCATTCTTTTCACCTGCCTTTTCTGCGAACCAGCGCCTCAATTCGACTATTTCATCCTTTGTCAGCTCTTTGCCGTCATAGAGTGTAGTCAGGAAGTTTTTAACCGAACCTTCATACAGCGTTTCCAGCAGGCTCTTTGCTTCCTGGCTCCGGTATTCCTCCGGCGATATGCAAGGTTCATAGATATTCGTGCGGCCCTGCTGCTTTGTGGAAATCAGGACGTCTTTCTCAACCAGTCTTGCCAGAAAGGTTGCCATTGTCTGCCCTTTCCACTCCTTGCCTTTGTCCTTCGCAAAAATGTCTAGCAATTCGCCGGAAGTAATGGGATGGCCCGATGCCCAGATAATCTGCATCACTTCCATTTCTGTTTCTGATAGTTTTTGAAAATTAATCATGGTGTACACCCTCCGTTTATTGCCGCACGTCTGCGACAATTATACTACACTTATGTAGTGAATCTATCTTACTACAAGGTTGTAGTGATGTCAATAAAAAATTTGCAGGCTTATAAGGGCTCCCCTAAATAGAGAAGTCCTATTTCAATCGGTGGTCCGGCTTTGTTTATGGGATCGGATTCAACGATATAGTCGGTAACTGCACCGGCAAAGGAAGCAGCTTTAAGAGCTTAAAATAAGCATAACATATTAATGCCATAATACGTTTAAAAAAAATATTAAATCAGGAGGTTAAGATAAGTAGATATAATAGCCTATGAACTTAACTTTCTTTTTTTATGGAAATATTTTGATAAAACATGTATAATGAAAAGATGGGTGTAAGGTACGGTATGAACTCTGAAATTATATGTATCAGACTAAGGATAGCTTCATAAATTATAGAAATTTCTTTTGATAACAATACCGCTGGCTCTCCATGGAGCAAATGGCAGGATTATTTCAATATTATTAAAGTGTAATCGGTCAATTTAAATGATGCGAAATGCAAATGATATGAAATGCAATTGATATGAAATACAAATGATATGAAATACAAATGATACGAAATACAAATGATACGAAATACAAATTATACAATATGATGCAGAAGAGGTGTTAATTATGAAGAGGATTTTGACCATAATAATAGTTTTATTTGTATTGTTTGCCACATCATGTTCCGGTTCGGGTAAAGATAATGGTGAAATTTCAGCAGATGAATTTAATACTAAAATACCCGTACAGGAAGTCACGCAGAATAAGATTGATGAAGTTAAGCAAGAGGAGATTAGGGATTCAGAGCTGGATAATCTTGTGAAAAGCTTTGTCTTTCCTCCAATGTCTGCTGATAATTTAAGCTTTGATGAAGGTATTCCGGGATTACCTTTTGAACTTATAAATCAACTTAAGGAAGCGGTATATAATGGTACTTCAGATACATTGATACAAGAGTTAAATGATAGAAGCCTGATGATAACGGCTGAGGATTTTGCTTTCAAACCGAATCCGAGCGATGATATTGATATTGCCGAAAAACAATTAAATGATGTGATGCAAAATGGAGCTGCAGATTTTTTTATATATCAATGTGACACTAACGGAGACGGTATCGATGAAATCATTATGATTCAGAACTTAGAGTACGATTATTCGAATTCGAACTGCGCTTATATACTTAAAAAAAGCGGGGACAAGTATGTTTATGCCGGCCATGATTATCCTGGCTATTATCGCTGTTTCGCAATCCTTAAGAATAATGACAGGTTCTATTTAATTACAAATTACGATGATTATCAGACAAAAACAACAAAGGCTGTAGGAATATTTGCTTTAAATGGTGATAATAGCGGTTTCATGTGGCTTCTTAATAATCAACATACTTATCTGCGAAAAACAATCGATGGTTACCAATATAATTTGCTATATGAAAACATAAACGCTCCAATGATTAGCGAGCTACAGACATACATTAATGAAATAGGCACAGATTTAGTCTATACTGACAGGACTCATGGAACTTTTTACGGCAATGAAACAGAGAGAAACGATTTACTTGACGAGGAAGGGAATAGCAATTACGTATCTGACTTTCGGAATATACATGCAGTTGATGTAAACAATGATGGGCAAGACGAATTTTTTGACAGAAAAATATTATATGATGCCGGTGGCGATATAATGGAAACCAAGGTCAATTGGTATAATCCCAAGACCAAATCAGGATACCCCGCCCCATTTACAGTCTGGAGCCCTGCCGGGTACTTTCTGACCCAGCAGTGGTTTAAAACAATGAATGGTAAAACGGTGATTTTTTCCCTTTACCACAAAACTTCCGAGGATACGTATCTGCTGGATGCCAGAATTAATGAAGACGGTCAGACAATTATACTATTGGATTACATGATTAACCTGCAGATCAATATCGAGCTTTCGGATTATTGGAATTACAATGACACCAATTTTGTGGAAATAGTTTATAATGATCCGGATATTGAAAAAGCCTTCCCGGAAGACCTTAACAAAAGGACGAAAAGCTTTGCCGCAAAAGTGCAGGGCGATTTTGCAGCGGTAAATTACAAAGACGAAAATATTCCTAATAGCTTAATTGTCCAGGCGGAGAAAGCGTTGTTTAATGAAAATTTTGATGAATTCTCGGGCATGGTCTCTTTTGAAATAAACAAAGATGATTTTTATGATAATTTTGAACAGTATACCGGCTATGATAGTAAAGAGGGCTTTGACAGTTATGTCAGCCATATATATAAATATAAGTTGGATAATAATACTTACTTTATATCAGTTGCCGATTCCGGCGGTTCGGCAAGGTTTGTTGATATAAATATTTATAAAGAGTCGGATGACGGGCTGACAGTCTTGGATAACTGGCATTCCTTAGATATTAATGCAAGAGTGATAAAGTATAACGGTGCTTTATATTTTATAGAAAGCTCTTATAATTACTATTCCAAATATACGGATACAATCAATATTTATAAATTAGTACCGGAAAAAATAAAGGATTATGTAACCATAGAATTAAAACCAAAGCAATTTGAATGGGAAGAGGTATTTAATAATCAGCAGTCATATGATAAGAGTATTTCCTCTTATATAGACAGTATTAAAAACGATTTAATGGATAAATCGCCTATCAATGATAATATACAGCTTTATTTGGGAGATGAAAAAAATAAGTATAACGAAGATAAGCAGTTAAGACTTAAATCTGTGGGAGGTGATCATGATTATTATGAAATTGATTTTAATAACGACGGTGAGACGGAGTATTTTGAGAAACATTTTTGGTTTCCTTCCAATTACACAACCCTGTATCTTATAAATAATTTTTATAGGTTTACTGATAAAAGAACCATATCAATAAATGGTGATTTTGACAGGGATAACAGTACGCTGATACAATTATGGTTTAAGGAGTTAGAAGGCAAGGTATTTACATTCAGATTATTTTTGAATGATAAATATAACTATTATTTAAATGTATCATTAGTTGAGGGCACCAATATTACACAGGTACAGAGCTATCTTATTGTACCCAAAAATGAATTTAGCATAAGTACGCAGGAACGCAGATAATAATTTTATATATGAAATTACCTTGAGAAAATGTATCCAATCTGTTATCATGCAAGCCAAAATCCAATGAGCCTTAGGGCTGAATACTTAACCGCCGGAGAGCCAGTGTTTCCGGCGGTCTTCTTGTGCTCAGGTATCGTTAAATCCATAAAATACCGCAGGTTTTTAAGGGCAGAGATATATCTTTCTTTTTAATTCTTGGCTATGGTTTTTCTGCCTGTCCAAGAATTATCCTTCCCAGTTCTTTGACGGATGGGTTATATTCCCCTGAAGTGTCAATATAGAACGTAGGCGCATCGAATCGCGGTTCTTCATACGGGCTTATACTCAGTTCAACTCCCTGCCTGGCAAGATCGACTCCCTTATCTCCATGAAAATACTCCCTGAACGGATTATCCAACCCCCGCCTTATAAACCTGTCAAGTGCGGTCTTACCATCGACGTTACAAATCAGGATGTATATTCTGGCTATATTCTTATAGCTCTCAAGCATGGTTGACCATACTTTATGCTGGAATGCGGCTTCCGCGATCAGTGATACTTTATTTGCCAGCATATTCATGATTATATCAAAATAGATATCCGTAGCTATTTTGTTGGTATCATCCGGAAGCTCCCCATGACGTTTCCCGAAGGTGTGTACATACCCTTCTTTAATTTGATCCCGGCTTATTACCGGCATGAACAATTTTTCGCCAAGCTCCCTGGCAAGCGTAGTTTTCCCTGAACCCGGTCTGCCTGTGACTACCAATAAATATGGTTTTATCATTCCTTTGGCTCCTTTGCAGATATTACCTCTTATAACGTATATGATCATTTAAAAAAGAAATTAACAATAAATGCAATCAAAGTGCTTATACCTATTATGGTAATAAGAAAAAGTAAACTGCGGGAAAAGGGACGGTTAAATATAACTTTACTTTTGACCTGATATGCAGTGGAAATGAAACCGCCGATGATTACGATCAACATCAAATCCCAATTGGAATCTATAAATGAGATATCAAGTCCCAATCCGCGAATAAAAACGGCAAAGAGCACTGCATACAGCATAAATCGTCCGGTATACGCATCCCCCTGATATATTACGGCTTTAGTCCGCTCATCAACGATACCGTAAAGAGGGGTGGCTCTACCTTGTTCATTGTTCTTTTTATCCATTATTATCTTCCTCCTCTAAATAGAATAGATCTTCAAAATTTTTTTGCAGGCACTTGGAAAGAATCAGGGCGAGTTTAGCGGTTGGGCAATATTGTCCTGTTTCAATGGAGCCGATTGTCTGTCGGGATACCCCCGCCATATTAGCAAGCTGTTCCTGAGAGAGATTGGTTTCGGCCCGTATAACCTTTAAACGATTCTTAAGTTTTGTTTTATCATCCAAGGGGACACCACCTCCTTTGTTAAGTTCCTTTGTTAATGAAGTTTTGTTAATGAGTTTTTGTTAATGAAAGTATAACATCAGTAAAATGAAATGTCAAGTACACTTGGCATAATGACAAGCATACTTGCTAACAGATCAGATGAATAAATTTTGGAGGTGTAAAAACACTTAATAGTAAAGCGAGATGCCACTTTGTAAGGTGAGACGCAGCATTTGTAACCAACAACGGAAGCTTTGTAAATGAAATGCGGCTTTTGTAAGCGAAGAACCACAATTGAAAACAAAAGCCGCAGTTATAATCAAAATGCATTAAATTGAGAGAAAAATGATTCTAATAGAATAAGCCGGGTATCAGCGTTAGGCTCTATGCTTTTTACATTCGCGATATGTTGAGTGCTTAATAATAACGGATAATGGTTTGAGGCAGCATGTACTATAGGGAGGGTCAAGGGATAGGAGGTTGTGAGACTTTAGTAGTAAATAATTGTGAAAAGTAATGACAATATTTACATTTTATGTTAATCTATTAATGAAAATATTAGTAAAAATGACGTAAACCGTTACTGATTCACCATAATTATATTATTATTTTACAATTAAAAATAAACAAAATTATAGCAGTCCATTGTCCGGCTTCTGTAACAAACATAACAAAAAGGATAGGTTTCGTATGC
>JAFADH010000276.1 GCA_023424995.1 Bacillota bacterium
GATACGATACATTGAGATACGATAAAATGAGATACGATACACTGGGATACGATAAAATGAGATACGATAAAATGAGATACGATAAAATGAGATATGATAAGATGAGATACGATAAGATGAGATACGATAAGATAAAATAAGATAAGATGAGATAAGATAAGATATAATGCGATATGATACACATATCAGGAAATGACAGGCATGATTAACAGACCGGCTTATACTAAGGAGTTATAACATATGCAGATATATAAGGCTACGGATTACAGGGATATGAGCCGTAAGGCGGCTAATATAATCTCGGCACAGATTATTCTTAAACCGGATAGTGTTCTTGGTCTTGCGACCGGTTCTACACCCATAGGGATATATCAACAGCTCATTGACTGGCATCGGAAGGGTGATCTTGACTTTTCACGGATCAAGACGGTAAATCTGGATGAGTACAGAGGACTGCCCCATGACAGCAGGCAAAGCTATCATTACTTTATGGAGCATAATCTGTTCAGGCAGATCAATATCAGACGGGATAACACCTATCTTCCCGATGGCATGGCGGCAGACAGTACTGAAGAATGCAGCCGGTTTGATGGAGTTATCCGCCGGCTGGGAGTGATTGACCTGCAGCTCCTGGGTCTCGGACATAACGGGCATATAGGATTTAATGAGCCGGGCGACGTATTCGAAAAGGGAACGCATTGCGTCAGGCTTTCCCCATCGACCCTGGAGGCTAATTCACGTCTGTTCGGGGAAGGTGAGGCTATGCCGACCCATGCCTATACCATGGGAATTAAGTCCATCATGCTGGCAAAAAAGATACTGCTGGCGGTCAGCGGGAAGGATAAGGCTGAGATTCTCCACAAGACCTTACACGGACCGATTACCCCTCTGGTTCCCGCATCCATTCTGCAGATGCATCCGGATCTAACGGTTGTAGCCGATAGTGAAGCTCTTTCATTTGATAATTGATGGAAGTCTGCAGCCGGGGAATTTATAATTCAACAAATTCGGGCTTACCCTTTTCAAAGACGGTATAATATTTATAACCGATATTTTTTAAGTAATCAGGCATGATATTAAAAGCATAGCACAGATGCTCCGGCTTATGGGCATCGGAGCCGATGGTAAGTATCTCACCGCCAAGCTCCAGATAGCGTTTTAAAATCTCGGATTTGGGGTGGGGATATGCAAGACCTTTGTTAAGTCCGGCAGTATTTAATTCAATTCCTTTTCCGGAGGATATGATGGTCTTAAGGAGCTCATCGAGAATATCGGTATAATCATAATAGGAATAGTCTGTTCCTTTTGCTCTGCGTTCGGGAGCATAGCGTATTACATAGTCAATATGGCCGCAGACGTTAAAGCCCTGAAACAGCCGGATGTTTTCAACGGTAGCTTCAAAATACCGATGCATCCCTTCCTTAAAGGTGTGCTTCTCCCAATAGTCAGGCATATAGGGATCCACCTTGTCAACCACATGGGTGGAGCCAATGACAAAATCAAAGGGATACTGCTTCACCAGAGCATTCGTAAGGTCTGTGATATGGGGCTGAAGGCCAAGCTCCACCCCCATCAGAACATCGATTCGGTCCTTATAGCGTTCCCTTAAGTCACAGACTTTCCTGGAATATGCTTCGGGATCGAACATAAAATCTAAATCACTGACAGGAGGATAGTCATAATCCATATGGTCAGTAAAACAAATCTTCTTTAAGCCCAGCTGCAGGGCTTTCTCTATCATGGCTTCCATCGGCGCCTGTGAGTCACTGGAAAACTCCGAGTGAACGTGATAATCTGCTGTAATCATAAGAATCCTCCTTTGTCCGGCCCTTATCCGGCATATACTCTGTCTGGTATTCCTCCTCTATTGATCTGAAACGGTATGCGGCATACCGGTTACTTTCTATGCAATACTTCACTGGTGGATTTGTGTAATGCCTGTAATGTCGGTGGGGGCGACCATGGAGTAATTGGTATAATATACAACGAATCCCGGCTTACCTCCGCTGGGCTTTTTGACATTCTTCTTTAAGGTGTAATCAATCTCAACCTTCTCGGACTCCCTCGCACTGGAATAATAAGCGGCTAGTCTGGCAGCTTCTTCATAGGTCCGGTCGGGAAGCGCACTGCCGCCGGCTTTTACAATGACATGGGAGCCTGCGGTCTTTTTGGCATGGAACCACCAGTCTCCGCCGTCTGCGAACTGGAAGGTCAGCTCTTCGTTCTGGTAATTGTTCTTACCTACATAGATATGGTAACCGTCGGAAGAGATGTAATGGAAGGGCTTGCTTTTTACGCCGGATTTCTTTAGGTTTGCTTTCTTCTCCAGCTTCCTGGAACCGCTGGTGAATTTGCGCCTTATATAACCGTATTCCGTGAGCTCCTTCTTCAGGGCGGTGAGATCATCCTCCTCCGTAGCGATGTCCAGGGCAGTCTTTATGGATTCCAGATGGGCAAGCTCGTCCTTTGTCTCCTGTACCTGAGCGGAGAGCGCATCATAGGTCCGTTTCAGCTTATTATACCGTTCAAAATAATTCTTTGCATTCTCCAGGGGCGTCAGGGTCTCATCCAGCGGAATGCTGATTTCCTCATTATTATAATAATTAACCGTATTAAGAACCTTTGCTCCCGGCTCCAGACCGTAGCCGTAAGCGGTCAGAAGCTCGCCATATACCTTGAATTTGTCTCTCTTGTCCGTATCCTGGAGCTGCTTTAGCTGCAGGTCATATTTCTTACTGGTCCGGTCGATGGCATTGGAGACAAGTTTGCGAAGGTCAACGGACTTTTGCTTCATTCTCGCGGCAGCATTCCTGGAAGCATAATAATCTTCCAGAAGGGCGGATATGGTATCATAGTTTCTTACCTCATGGCCCGCATAGCAGGTCAGCACAACACTGGAGAACTCTACCGGGGAACCCTCCCGGGATACGATATTCGGATGGAAATTGCCGCTTTTCACATCCTCCATAAGACGTGCGAACACATGATACAGATGCAGACCGGCAGCCTCGCTCAGGGTCTGGGTATGATCCTCCGCATCGATGGAGGACCGGCAGCAGATCTCATTGGCAAGCAGCGGACTGATACCGGTCAGATTATTATAAATCGCTTTGCCCACAGGCATGGACTTTGCAAGTATTTTTTTACTGAATTCATCATGGGAGATGGTCAGCGGATCAGCTTTTTCACTGGTAATCGGTATGAAATAATCCCTTCCCGGCAATACCTCCCGGAGGGAGCTGACAAACTGGTTGATCCTCTTGATGCTGTCGATGATCTTCATATCCTCGTCGCAGAAGATAATATTGCTGTGTTTGCCCATCAGTTCAAGAATAAGATATTTCGTACGAAGGTCACCCATCTCATCCAGGTGCTCCAGCTTGAAATTAATGATCCGTTCCAAGCCGGGCTGTGTGATATCCAGGAGCTTCGCACTGTTCAGATGTTTTCGCAGCAGCATGCAGAAATTCGGAGCGGTCAGGGGACTCGGCTTTGAATTTTCCGTAAGATAGATCAGGGGAAGGCCTGCTCCTGCGGAGAGAAGCAGTTTGTACTGCTCCCTTGCCTGTCCTTTTATCGTAAGCATTAATTCATCCTTTTCCGGCTGCGCGATTTTATTTATTCTGCCACCCAGGAGGGTGTCACGTAATTCTTTTACCATATTAGCAACAACTACACCGTCAAATGCCATATCAGACCTCATGCCTTTCGTAACCTGCAGGCCTTGCCCCAGGTATATATCCGTTATTTATTTTTAAGATATTAATGAGTATAGCATAACGCAAGATTTTTGAATACCCTGTTTCGATTTACGGAAGCTGTATTCATGATATGTTAATTTGTTCTGTTTCTCCATAATATCTACACAAGCTATTGGTATCCTGTTTATAAATAATATTACAGAATCAAAATTCATGTTCCGGTAATCGGAACGTACGGCGCAGATAGAAGCGCCTTTTATCAGGGGTTTGAAAAGGAGCTTCTGATAACTTATTAAATAGGAGGATGCAGATGTCTTCGATTATTCAATCTATTACACTCAATGTAGCCAATATGACCTGTGTCAATTGTGAGAACATCATTGAACGGACATTATCAAAGACGCCGGGAATTGTGAACTGTAAAGCCAGCTATTCCAGAGGGATGGTTATTGTTAATTATGATGCAGGCATCATTACTCCGGAGAAGATCATCAATGCACTGTCAGAGGAAGGCTATCAGGCAATATTCAAAACAGCAGCTGATAATGCGGCAGGCCATCCGGTAAATGCTGCGGTTAATCCGCCGGGGCGTACGGAGCATGGTAACATCCCGCAGTTTGCCGCAAATTCCAACGGGAAGAATACGGGGAGATCCGGTGAACATGCCCGGAATGCCGCCCAGGGACGGGACTTTTCCGATATCATCGGGATAATTATCATTATATTTGCCATCTATGTGATAGCCAATCATTTTGGGATTTTTAATCTGTTTAATTCATTTCCTGTTGCCAAGGAGGGTATGGGTTATGGTATGCTGTTCCTGATCGGTATACTGACTTCCATACATTGTGTCGCAATGTGCGGCGGGATCTGTCTCTCCCAGTGTGTTCCACAGAAGGAAGGCTCGTCTGCCGGCAGGTTGTCTGCGCTGAGGCCGAGTATTCTGTACAACTTCGGCCGGGTAGTTTCCTATACCGTGATCGGCGGGATTGTAGGCGCCATTGGTTCTGTAGTGAGCTTCTCGGGATCCATGAAGGGGATTGTGCAGATTCTTGCCGGAATCTTTATGGTGATCATGGGTATTAATATGCTTAACATATTCCCGTGGCTCAGAAGATTAAACCCCAGGATGCCAAAGGTATTTGCCAGGAAGATCTATTCCCAGAGTGCCGGCAGAAGCCCCTTATATATCGGATTATTGAACGGCCTGATGCCCTGCGGACCGCTGCAGGCCATGCAGCTGTACGCCTTATCCACGGGCAGCCCCTTAAAGGGTGCCATATCCATGTTCCTGTTCAGTATCGGCACCGTGCCTCTGATGTTTGTGTTCGGTGCACTCAGTTCCTTTTTAAGCAAGAAATTTACCGCGAAGATGATGACGGCAAGTGCGGTGCTGGTGGTATTCCTGGGTATCTTTATGTTTAACAGCGGAATCAGCTTATCCGGTATTGTTCTTCCTTCTTTTCCGGCATTGGCGGCATCCCCGGATAAGCAGGCGAATGTGGCAAGTATCCAGGGAGATGTCCAGCTTGTGACCTCGGGGATTACCTCAGGAAGCTATGAACCGATTGTTGTTCAGAAGGGGATTCCGGTCCGATGGACTCTCCAGGCTGAGCAGGGTGATATTAACGGATGCAATAACAGTATTATTATCCGCAAATATAATATTCAGAAAAACCTTCAGGTTGGAGATAATATCATTGAATTCACACCGGAGGACAGCGGTACCGTCACCTTCTCCTGCTGGATGGGAATGATCCGGAGCAAGATTACGGTTGTGGATGATCTTGACGGTGCGGATGCCGGTGTCACAGGGGATGCAGGCAGCACAGGATCAAATGCTGCCGCAGGTTCCGATCCCGGCGGAGCTGCTTCGGATTCAGATGAGGATACCGGACTGGATCAATTTAATAATCTTCTTGAGGCGGAACTTCCCACGGATGAGATCGGGGTGGCTGCCGTACAGGACGGAACCCAGACAATAGCAATCACATATGACGGGGAAGGACTGTCTCCTGCCATTATCGTGGTTCAGGAAGGACTGGAGACCGAATGGAATATCCAAGCTGATAATGTGGACAGCAGTAAGGGTACGCTGCTCTTTCCGTATTACTGGGCCCAGCTTTCTGTCAAGCAGGGAGATAACCCGATTAAATTCATACCGGATCAGGATTTTGATTTCTATTCCTCGGATTATTCCTATTTCGGGTTGGTCAAGGTGGTAGAGGACATTAATAATATAGACATTGATGCCATAAAGAAAGAGGCGGAGAATTATCAGCCTACGGATATCAGCAGCTATGATGAGCAGGGTGCCTGCCATTGATATGTAAAGTAAGGATATGAATAAACTTTATTATTTTATACTATTATGATAGATTAATTATTGAAGGAGATTCGGCATGGGTAATAGTTCAAAAAACAGTTTTAATATTAAGAAGGTACTGCTTATATCGGTGTCGGCAGTGGCGTTGATTGCGGCAGCATATATTATAAAGACACCGGGGACCTCAGGGGCTAAGCCTGATATCCGGACAGCAGTGAAGGATGCGGATATAGTAATCCAGACAAAGGATATAACCACAACACCCAGCTTCTATGCGGCTGAGATCAATGGTACGGATCTTGAGGTGATAGCAGTGAAGGCATCCGACGGAACCATCCGGACGGCCTTTAATACCTGCCAGGTATGTTATAATTCCGGCAAGGGGTATTATAATGTGGTGGGAAATCAATTGGTATGCCAGAACTGCGGCAACCGGTTCAGCATGGATGCTGTTGAGGTAACCCAGGGAGGCTGCAATCCGGTACCCATCACAACGGATTACAAGACGGTGACCGAGGATACAATAACCATATCAAAAGATTTCCTGACAGAAGCCACGGTAATATTCTCTAATTGGAAGTAGGCCTGGATGTATTTTTATACACTACAAACGGACATTAATATATACACATAAGATTATTACATTAACAGAAAGGGTGAATGAGATATGAATAAAGAGACAATTCTAATCAGTGGAATGACCTGTGCCGCTTGTGCCCAGAGAGTACAAAAGGCAGTCGGAAAGCTGGAAGGTGTTGTTAACGCCAGTGTTAATTTTGCCACTGAGAAATTATCCGTTGAATTTGATGACCGGATAGCAGACCTTCCGGTTATTAAGGAAGCGGTGGTGAATGCGGGTTACGGAGTGATAGAAGAGAGCAAGGCCAATCACGTTACAATCCCCATAGGCGGGATGACCTGCGCCGCTTGTGCCCAAAGAGTGGAGAAGGCAATAGAGAAGCTGGAGGGCGTGACCAGGGTGTCGGTAAATCTGGCTACCGAGAAGGCTACCGTGGATTACGATCCGCAGATCATCCGGCTGTCAGCCATTAAGCAGTGTATTGAGAAGACCGGCTACCAAGCCCTGGAGATCGATAAGAATACGGTGGACGAGGATAAACTGAGAAAAGAAAAGGAGATCAGGGTACTTTGGACCAAGTTTATCATATCCTCCGTCTTCGGACTCCCGCTGTTATATTTTGCCATGGTGCCCATGGTTTCCTGGTGGCCCTTCCCCATACCCATGGAACTTAATCCAATGATGTATCCCCTGCGGTTTGCAATTCTTCAGATATGCCTGGTGACACCCATCATCATCGCAGGATACCGGTTTTACACCGTTGGCTTCAAGGCCTTGATCCAGAGAAGCCCGAACATGGATTCCCTGGTGGCGATCGGTACCTCGGCAGCGGTCATTTACAGTATTTATAATACCTTCCAGATCATGAACGGTAATTTTGAAGCGGTAGAAAGCCTGTACTATGAGACTGCCGGTGTTATTATCGCCCTGATCCTCCTGGGCAAATCCCTGGAGGCCGTATCAAAGGGGAAAACTTCGGAGGCTATCAAGAAGCTCATGGGACTTGCACCGAAGACTGCTATAGTAATTGAGAATGATAAGGAAGTCGAAGTTCCAATCGATGAAGTGGAGATCGGCAATATTATACTTGTAAAGCCGGGCGAGAAGATTCCCGTAGACGGTGTAGTGCTGGAAGGAACCACCTCAATAGACGAAGCCATGCTGACCGGTGAAAGCATGCCGGTGGATAAGAAGGCGGGAGACAAGGTATTTGCAGCAAGTATTAATAAAAACGGATTGATCAAATTCAAGGCTACCAAGGTAGGAAGTGATACTGCGCTGGCCCAGATCATCAAGCTGGTAGAGGATGCCCAGGGCTCCAAGGCTCCCATCGCACAGATGGCGGATATCGTATCCGGTTACTTTGTACCGATTGTATGCACCATAGGGGCAATTGCGTTCCTGGCGTGGCTGATCTCCGGAGAGCCCTTGTCCTTTGCGGTAACCATATTTATCTCCGTACTGGTAATTGCTTGCCCTTGTGCACTTGGACTTGCCACTCCCACCGCAATCATGGTCGGTACAGGCAAGGGAGCGGAGAACGGTATCCTGATCAAAGGCGGAGAAGCGCTTGAGACCACACATAAGATTAACACCATCGTATTCGACAAGACCGGTACCATTACGGAGGGCAAGCCTGAAGTGACGGATATCATCACGACGGAAGGGATTGACAGAGAAAGGCTTCTGCAGCTGGCAGCCTCCGGTGAGAAGGGCTCCGAGCATCCTCTTGGCGAAGCAATCGTACGGGGAGCTGAGAAAGAGAATCTGGAGATCCTTCCGGTTCAGCAGTTTGAAGCCATTCCCGGACATGGAATCGAAGTGACCATTGATGAGATTAAGCTATTAATCGGTAATAAGAAGCTGATGGATTCAAGAAACATATCCCTCACTGATCTGCAGGAGATCTCGGACCGGCTGGCAGAGGAAGGCAAGACCCCCATGTACATTGCCGCGGACGGCAATCTGGCAGGTATTATCGCAGTTGCCGATGTCGTTAAGGCAAGCAGCGCGAAAGCCATCAAGACACTTCAGGCCATGGGGATCGAGGTTGCCATGATAACCGGTGATAACCGCAGGACTGCGGAAGCCATTGCAAGACAGGTAGGGATTGACCGGGTTCTGGCGGAGGTGCTTCCCCAGGATAAGTCCAATGAGGTGAAGAAGCTTCAGGCGGAAGGCAGGAAGGTATGCATGGTAGGAGACGGTATCAATGATGCTCCCGCTCTGGTACAGTCCGATATCGGTATTGCCATCGGCTCCGGTACGGATGTAGCCATGGAATCCGCTGATATCGTCCTTATGAGAAGCGATCTGATGGATGTCCCCACAGCGATCAAGCTTAGCAAAAGCACCATCCGTAACATCAAGCAGAATTTATTCTGGGCATTTGGCTATAATGTAGCCGGAATTCCCATCGCTGCCGGAGTGCTGCATCTGTTCGGAGGACCGCTGCTTAATCCGATCTTTGCGGCAGCAGCTATGGCCTTCAGTTCTGTATCGGTGGTTACCAATGCATTAAGATTAAAAAGATTTAAGGCCTATCATTAATTACGGCCCTCGGCGCTTATATTATAAATTATAGAGAAGGAAGATAATACCATGAAAAAGTTCATATTAACAGCCGTCGCACTGGTTTCTGCCGCTGCATTAACAGCCTGCGGCAATACGCTTGATGTTATCGGCAGCCAGTCCGTCAAGTCCTTTGAAGCCGTGGTTGCTTCACTGGGGGATAAGGTTACGGAGGATACGGAATTTGGAGGATATTCCCTGCTGGCTCCCGACGGGACGGCAAGATTTCTGTGGAGCAGTGATTACAGCAAGACTAATTCCAATGATGTCCAGCTGGTAATAGACGCACAGCCCTTTATTGATGCCGGATTGGACACGGCCAAATTACCGGAGGGCATGCTGGCGGGAGATAAGCTTATCCTTGGAACCGAATTGGGGGATGACGCACTGACCTATTCCGATGAAGTGACCCCCACAGCTGCTTATGAGCAGATCGTAGATAATTACCGTGACAGTATCAAATACCATGCAGCCCTGGATCATTACGGAGTAGCATTGTCAGGCGGTAATATGTTCGAGTGGGCGAAGGATATGGCTTCCAATGACAAGGATATCGTATTTGTTCTCAATCCGGAAGTATTCCTTGAAGCAGGGGTTGATCCTGACAAGGTGGAGGGCTGGGTATTCGCCAAGGTAGAGACTATGGATGATATGGGTAAGGAGATTGAAGTGGATAAATTATTAAAACCCTTTGATCTGGATGGAAAGCCCGCAAAATAAATAACGGATATGACAATAATAACTCAAATGCTGCTAAGCCGGTGTCTGAGTTATTATCTTATAGCCGATACATGAGTATCTAAAGAACAAGATGTACGTTCCTGTAATCGGGATACAGGCTGCATAGGTAATATATGCTCCTGTAATGGAATGTACAATATAAAAAAACGCCTTTTATTCAGAAGTCTGGAATGCAGCTTCTGATAACTTAAATTATCCGAGGATATATTTTATCGCGCTATATAAGGTGCTGTTTACATCGTGTATTTTGGATAAAGGAATTTGAATTTGCTTCCTGTTGCGGGAGGGTATATGTTACAATGATAAAGGATAACCGGCTAAGGAATATAAGGCGGCATGCTGCGGGGATTATTGGATAAATCATGGATTTTTTGCAAATAGCTTAGCATAAGAATATAAAATTAAAACAGCAATGTATTTAAATTGTGTATCGCAGAAAGGTATGGGTATGAATATTCCGAAGAAGATATTGGTTGTGGAAGATGAAGAGAAAATCATGAGTGTGGTAAAATCCTTCCTGGAAAGCAAGGGTTATTCCGTAGTCACCGCCACTGACGGAAGGAAGGCTCTGGAGATATTCGACAGAGATAATATATCCATGGTTTTATTGGATTTAATGCTGCCGATATTATCAGGAGAAGAGGTCTGCATCGCCCTCCGTAAAAAATCCAGGGTGCCTGTCATCATGCTTACTGCCAAATCGGATGAGGCGGATATGCTGACCGGATTGGGAATCGGAGCGGATGATTATATTACAAAGCCCTTCAGCCTGAAGACGCTGTACGCAAGAATGGAAGCGGTGATGCGCAGGGCAGGCGAGGATATGTACAATGCCGCGAGGACTTTATTTGACGACGGCGAGCTTGTGGTGGATTTTGAGAACCGGACCGTTCAGAAGAATTCCGGGGAGATCCGGCTGACACCGAATGAATATAAGCTTCTTACGGCCTTAATGCGATATCCCAACAAGGTGTTTACCCGGGATGAGCTGATCGCTTCCGCCTTTGGCGATGAATACGAAGGCTTTGACCGGACCATCGACAGCCACATCAAGAACTTAAGGCAGAAAATCGAATCTGACCCCAAGGCTCCTGTCTATGTGAGGACAATTCACGGAGTCGGTTACCGGTTTGGAGGAGGGACGGAATGAGGCAGAGCTTAAAGACGCAGTTATCTACCACCATCCTGGCTGTTGTCCTGCTGACAGTCGCCATCATCAGCTTTCTGGCGAATCTCTTCATTAACCGTCAATTTACGGAATACATTACGAGACAGCAGGAGCTTAAGGTCCAGATCATCACCTCCACAATCAGCCAGCAGTATACGGCATTTACAAATCGATGGAATGAGGATTATGTGCATGCCATCGGCATGTTTGCCCTTTATGAAGGCTATATTGTAAAGATATATGACAGTGAGGAGCAGGTTATCTGGGATGCACAGTCCCATGATATGAGGCTGTGCCATCAGATCATGGGGGATATCTCCATGCGGATGCAGATCGAATATCCCCAGATCGACGGTGAGTTCGTAGCGACCGATTACCCGCTGGAGAACAACGGCGTGCAGATCGGTCATGTCAGCATCAGTTATTTCGGCCCGTTTTTCTTAAATGAGAATGATTTTAAATTCATACATTCCCTGAATACCATTCTGTTAACGGTAGGACTGATCTCACTGCTTGTCTCGGTTATCATAGGGCATATTCTGGCCAGAAGGATCAGTCAGCCCATACTGCAGACTGTGGAAGTGACTAAGCAGATCGCGGACGGCAGGTATGAGGTAAGACTTAAGGAAGAAAGCAGGACCAATGAATTGAATCTTCTGGAAGCATCCATCAATCATCTGGCTGCTTCTCTGGAGACCATGGAAAAGCTTAGAAAGCAGCTGACAGAAGACGTCGCCCATGAGCTCCGTACACCGATTACCATACTTCAGTCCTATCTGGAAGCCATGACGGACGGTATCTGGGAAGCGACGCCGGAGCGCCTGAACAGCTGCTTTGAAGAAGTAATAAGAATAGGCAGGCTGGTGGGCGATCTGGAGAATCTGGCTAAGGTAGAAAGGGAGAACCTGAAGCTTGATAAGCAGCGGATGGATCTCCATGCCCTGATAGATAAGGTAATCCGCAGTATGGAAGCAAAGATCAGCCATAAGCACCTGGAAGTCTCAATAAACGGCTCCCATACAGAGCTGCTTGCCGATTACGACCGGATGCAGCAGGTCATCGTTAATCTCCTTATGAATGCGGTCAAATATTCCCGGGAGGGCAGCAGCATTACCTTCTATCTGTTTGATACCGGGGAAACGGCGGGCTTTCATATACAGGATACCGGTATAGGGATACCGGAAGAAGAATTGCCTTTTATCTTTGAACGTTTTTACCGGGCGGATAAATCCCGCAACCGTACTACCGGAGGCTCCGGGATAGGGCTGACCATAGTCAAAGCCATCGTCCAGGCGCACGGAGGGCGGGTGTCCGTAGTGAGCACCGTAGACGAAGGCAGCAGATTCACCGTGACCCTGCCAAAGGAATAGCATGATAGTACAGGATATAAATTAGATATATTAAAAAAACCGGAATAAGCCGGATGAATGGTGTGCACCCCGTCAAGCAGACAATTAAAAAGCTTTATATCTTTTCAATTGTCTGCTTGACGGGACGCACACCAGAAACATAAGCCGGCTTGCTCCGGTTTCTTTATGACATTACATAAATAGGATAAAGCAGGCATATTGCTTCACTTCTAATGAAATTTTAATTCGTTTCTATGAATTTCTGAAGTAATTATCGATTAAAATCCGTTATATTAATAATAGGAAAACCAATTCCAATTCATCGAAATGACTAATTACTGATCCTCTCTGATTTTATTTAATTTATATTGACATATAATATTATATGATGTATAGTATTGTTAAATCTATAATATTATAAAAGACATAGACTATCGATGAAAGAAGAAAGGAGTTGGTTTTATGGTATTCAATACCGGTTCAGCATTGCTTGATGCAATTGTTCTTGCGGTTGTTTCCAAGGAACCGGATGGAACTTATGGGTATAAAATCACTCAGGACGTCAGACAGGCAATTGAGGTATCAGAATCCACCATGTATCCGGTGTTACGAAGACTCCAGAAGGAAGACTGCCTGGAGGTCTACGATTTGGAATTCGGAGGCAGGAACCGACGCTATTATAAACTAACAGACCAAGGGATGGCACAGCTGAAGCTCTACCAGGAAGAGTGGGAGAATTATTACAGGAAGATCAATTTTATATTTGAAGGAGTGAAATAGATGACAAGGCTGGAATTCATGAAAGAGCTCGAAAGCTTATTATTGGATATCCCTTTGGAGGAAAGAGAAGAGGCACTGAGATATTATAATGGCTATTTTGATGATGCAGGGGAAGATCAGGAGCAGGAGATCATATCGGAATTAGGATCACCTGCCAGGGTTGCCTCGATAATTAAGGCAGAATTAAATCCAGGTGCACAGGAAAAGGAACATAAGGGATATTATACGGAAAAGGGATATCAGGAGAGTATTAAAAACGAATATGAGATATCAAAGGATGTAAAGAGTCAGGCGGATCAGGCGGATAACCATCAGGCAAACGGTTTCTCCGGCACATACGGCAACGGTACTCATACTAATAACGATACTCATACTAATAACGGTACTTATACCGATAAGGAAAGCACCGCGCAGGATGCTGGCCGTAATAATGCCCGGTATAATTACAGTCAATACAATAATACACAAGGGAATGATACCCGGAATAACGGCTCACAGGGCAATAATTACCAGGGCAGGAAGGATTCGAATACAGCCATCATTGTTATCATAGCAATATTTACGCTTCCGGTCTGGCTGCCCATCCTTATTGCCATGATAGGAATATTAATTGGAGTGACTGCTGCGATACTCGGAATTCTCTTCGGACTCGGTGCCGCGGGAATTGCCATGATAGGCGCAGGAATTGCATTGTTTATCGGCGGGCTGGCACAGATCGCGGTTCCCTTTTACGGATTGTTATATATGGGAGGCGGTTTAATTGTTCTTGGATTAGGGATGCTGTTAACAATGGCATTCATTGTGTTATGTAAGAATCTGCTGCCTGCTATGATCAGGGGGATTGTAAATCTGTGCAGGCTTCCCTTTAGGAATAGGAGCGTGAAAGCATGAGAACATTTATTAAGATTTGGGTGGGTATTGCTCTATTGGCAATCGGCTTTGGAATCGGAATAGTTGCTATTGCAATGGCAACAGGCTATACTCAGAGAGATAAAGGTGCCGATAACACATTTTCATCCTTTACCGGGAGCTATGAAGATGTCACAAGCATCGATATCGACATCAAATACGGCAAGGTGGAGGTTATCGAAGGTGATTCCTTCTCCATCGATGCAAAGAACTATACCGGACATGAATTTGATTCCTATGTTAATTCCGGTACCTGGTATATAAGACAGCGCAGCAAAGGAATATTCAGAATCTTTAATGTGGATTTATCATTCGGGAATTTTAGCCGATGGAACGACGGCTTTACGCCGAGGATAACCATAACCATACCGAAAGGCTTTGTTGCCGAGACTTTTAATATGGACATCGGTGCCGGAGAAGCGAAGGCGGATACGATTAATTCACTGAAAGGAGAATTGTCCGTAGGAGCCGGAAGCTTCACTGTGGACCGTCTGTCCATAAGGGACAGATCAAGCTTCGAGGTAGGTGCAGGCCAGATGGTGCTGGAGGATGTGATACTGAAGGATGCTTCGGTGGATTGCGGAATAGGAGAAGTTATAATAGAAGGTATCATGACCGGAGATAATAACATCAACTGCGGCGTCGGTAATATTGAACTGAGATTAACCGGTGAGGAAGATGATTATTCCTATGATATCGAATCCGGCATCGGGAATATCAGCATCGGTAACAGCAGCTATCGTACTTCAAGCCGGAAAATCAATAACAGCACGGCGGACAATTATCTGAGATTAGAATGCGGTATCGGCAATATCTCTGTTGATTTTGATTGAAAATGAGTTATGATTAGAATCAGATAAGGACATTATATATAGAAGAAGGGAGAAATGATATATGGAACCTAAAAAATTATACCGTTCAAATACGAACAAAATAATATGCGGCGTGTGCGCCGGAGTGGCCGATTATCTCAACCTGGATCCTACTGTGGTACGGCTTTTATGGGTTCTGGTATGCTTCTTTACCCTGGGAGCAGGAGTACTGGCATATATTATCGCAGCGATTATAGTGCCGGAACAGGGGAGATAATAATTCAGGCAGCGGCTAAGGAACGGGTGAAGGAGTGGTACTGACCGGTGCCTCCCCTGTTCCCGTCCCTTAGCCAACAACCTAAATGATACATTACATAACTTTATTAATAATCCGTATAATCTGTTCACTTTCAAATGGTTTTGCCAGAAACTCCACCGCCCCGTACTTAACAGCATCCAGCATCTTAGCCTTCTGACCCGCAGCGGTTACCATAACCACCTTGGCATTCTTATCATAATCCCTGATCTGTCTTAAAGCCTCCAGCCCGTCCATAACCGGCATAGTGATATCCATGGTAGTGATATCCGGCTTTACCTCCTTATATTTTCTGACACCGTCTTCTCCGTTATCGGCCTCCTCAATCACCTCATGGCCGTTTTCTTCCAGTATACCCCTCAGTATCTTTCTGGATGTTCTTGAATCATCCACTAAAAGTACCTTTGCCATCTTACTGTTCCTCTCATTCAATTCAATATGACAATCAACGGCTACCAGTATGTCGATCTCTTTACTGTCAATAATAACAGGAACTACGCAGATATCCCCTTTGGAGGAAAGCTTATTATGTATGTAATGCCCGGGCGGAGTCATATCGATTTCAATATTTTCCTGACTGAGCTTTGAGGCGTACAGTCCATTGCTGCAGTTAATAAATTCGCAGACAGAGTCAAACGCATCGGCGTCCAGGTTAAGGAAATGTTCTTTTGCAAAGGGATTGGCGACGGAAAGAAGCGCATCACCCTTACCGGCAAGACCGATAAATACGCTGTGGTCACCGACAACCTGCTGGCAGGCAAGTGCTTCGAAGGAATATTCATGTACCCGGTATGCTTTTTGTAAAAGGAAGCTGCTGCTTATAAAGCGTGCAATATTGCGGAAGGTAAGGTGGATGCAGTCATCCGTGAACGGTAATACGGAATGGACGAATACCGGGATGATACGGTCAATATTACCGGACTTTAAGGCATCCAGGTCGGAATCGGAAAAGCCGCCAACCTTTTGAAACTGCTCCAGATTAGTTATTATTTCGTGAATATCCAGGATGTTATTATCAATACAGGTCTGAACGAATTGTACATAAGGATTTCCCTGTATATTTAACAGATAGGTGACCTCTTCGGCAAGCAGATAACCCTTCTCAATAGCGATATCACCAAAACGGCGGTCCATCTTTTTTTGAATGTCATGGATTTCTTCTGCCTGTCTGGTGGTTAATAATCTCTCGGATACGGCCAGCAGACCCAGCTTGGCACGTGTATTTTGCTGCTGCTTAAGAATTGTCTCATATTGAGAAGGGGTAATTTTGTTCTTCTCTACTAAGTATTTACCAAAATAAAGCTCGAACATATCATTTTCCTTTCGTAATTCAAGATAAAATCTGGAAGTGCTGGTGAATCTTTCTTTTTCAAATATACAACATAATTATTAAAAAAAACAGACCATAATATTATATTTTTCAGAAATTTGCAGGGTTGGCGGTTTTGATGGAGTGAAGAGGAATAATTAGATGATGACAATCCAAAACTTCTATGATAAAGTAGAGAATAAAGCTGAATGAGCAAGAGAAATAAGCCGTGCCTGTCGGCGGAATGGAGAATGACATGAAGACAATAATTGATCTGATTACCGGTGAAGTTGCAAAAGCCTTCGCTGGCAAGGGCTTTGAAGAAAAGTATGGAATGGTAACCATCTCGAACCGGCCTGATCTATGCCAATACCAGTGCAACGGTGCGCTGGCAGCGGCAAAACAGTATAAAACGGCTCCCATTAAAATTGCCCAGGAGATCGCAGAGTCCCTGCAGGCAAGCAAAACCTTCAAGGAAATCACGGCGATCATGCCGGGATTTATTAATATTACCGTAAGTGATGATTTCCTTGCGGATTTCATTAACCGGATGAAGATATCCGAGCATTATGGCTGTGAGAAGGAGGCCAGGCCGAAGAACATCATGATCGATTACGGCGGTCCGAATATCGCAAAGCCACTCCATGTAGGCCATCTTCGTTCTGCTATCATCGGTGAGAGTATCAAAAGGCTTCTCCGGTATTTCGGTAATAAAGTGACAGGTGATGCACACCTGGGAGACTGGGGCACCCAGATGGGACTTATTATCGGTGAGTTAAAGAGACGCAGACCGGACTTAGTGTATTTTGATGATAATTACCGGGGAGAGTATCCGAAGGAAGCACCCTTTACCATCTCCGAGCTGGAAGAGATCTATCCTGCTGCCAGCGAGTATTCCAAAGAGAACCCGGAGTTCAGGGAAGAAGCCAAGAATATTACCTATCAGCTGCAGAATGGACACAGAGGCTACACAGCCATCTGGAACCACATGCTTGAGGTCTCCGTAACGGACTTAAAGAAAATATATGAAACCCTGAATGTATCCTTTGATCTGTGGAAGAAGGAAAGTGATGTCCAGCCCTATATCCCTGATATGGTGCAATACTTTAAGGATAACAATTATGCTTATATCAGTGAGGGCGCCCTGGTGGTGGATGTGAAGGAAGAGACGGATACCAGGGAGATACCGCCCTGCATGATCCTAAAGACCGACGGAGCAGCCTTATATCCCTCCACGGATCTGGCAACCATTATCGAGCGCATGAAGCTGTTTCATCCGGACCGGATCATCTATATCACCGATAAGCGTCAGGAGCTGCACTTTGAGATCGTATTCCGCTGTGCAAGAAAAACAGGGCTTGTAGAGGAGGATACGGAATTAACCCATATCGGCTACGGTACCATGAACGGCAAGGACGGCAAGCCCTTCAAGACAAGGGAAGGCGGCGTAATGCGCCTGGAGAATCTGATTAAGGGTGTCAATGATGAGGTATACCGTAAAATCATGGAGAACCGCAGCATGGAGGAAGAGGAAGCAAGGACTATTGCTGCCCAGGTAGGGCTCGCAGCCATTAAGTATGGTGACCTTTCCAACCAGATCTCCAAGGATTATGTATTTGATCTGGACCGCTTCATTTCCTTTGAAGGGGATACGGGTCCCTATATTCTGTATACTATAGTACGTATTAAATCCATACTGTCAAAATATACGGAGCTTGGCAGGAAGACGGAAGAACCTCCGGTAATTCTGCCGGCTGCTTCCTCTTCCGAGCGGCAGCTGATGCTGGAATTAGTCAAATTCAACGAGGTGCTTGCCGCTGCTTATGAAGAACTGGCACCCCACCGGATCTGTGCATATATCTATGATCTGGCGAATGTATTTAACGGCTTCTATCATGACACCAAGATTATCAGTGAGGAGGATGCCGAGAAACAGTCCTCCTGGATCGCTTTGATTGCCCTGGTTCAGGATATATTGAAAGAATGCATCTGTCTGTTAGGCTTTGAAGCGCCGGACAGAATGTAATAAACCGGCAGTATAACGGGCGGATGCTTTAAGGATGAATATACGGGCGGAGGCCATGGAGCCTGATTATCCTGTATATTTATCACAGACTGCGGCAGGATTGCTGCGCAAGGATTAATTATTATTTATACGCATACAGATTATATAAGATAAGGAGATGCAGGCGGGTTCATGTATCGGTTGATTTCAAAGTTGGTTATTTATAAGAATCTTGGCAAGGACTGTCTGCTTCTTCGGCTCTCCGAGTTAATCAGGGATTATGACAGTAAAAAGGGAAGTGAACGGTTTGATGTCTTTGAGAAGGAGAAGCTGATATCGGAGATCTATACCCTTATTCATGAATTGCTTGAGATAGCGACGGATTATGGCTTTGACAATAATCTGTGGCAGAATTATCTTGCCTGGCTTCTGGCAGTCACAGAGAATCCCTTCAGCATTACCTGTGAGAAGGCGGGGGCCGGGGAGGGAAGTGTGAACCGGTTTGCCGGGAATGATTTTCTCATATTTAAGAAGCTCTTTCATTATGACTTTGCACCGTTAGAGGAAGCCCTTGAAATCAATTGCTTTACTGTGATCTGCAATTATAAGGCAATAGAGAAGAACAGCAGCAGATATAATAAGAATGTCAGTGAGAAGGTAAGACTGCTGAGCAGCCAGATAGCCCTGGCAGCGGATGAGGATGAGGTCTTTCATTATGTTACCCGGTTCTACCGTGATTACGGAGTAGGCGTCTTCGGTCTGAATAAGGCTTTTCGGCTCCGTAAGGAGAACGGTGTTCTGGAGATCTTTCCGATTACCAATACACAGGATGTAAAGCTTGACCATCTGGTAGGCTGTGAACTTCAGAAGAAGAAATTGATCGATAATACAAGAGCTTTTGTAGAGGGAAGGAAAGCGAATAATGTCCTGCTGTTCGGAGACAGCGGAACGGGCAAATCCACCGCGGTGAAAGCGATTTTGAATGAATATTACAAAGACGGCCTTCGCATGATAGAGATTTACAAGCATCAGTTCGAGGAGCTGTCCGCGGTAATTGCCAGGATTAAGAACAGGAATTATAAATTCATCATATATATGGATGATTTGTCCTTTGAGGAGTTCGAGATTGAATATAAATACCTGAAAGCTGTTATTGAAGGCGGACTTGAGATAAAACCGGATAATGTGCTGATCTATGCCACCTCCAACCGCAGGCACCTGATCCGGGAGACCTGGAAGGACCGCTCCGACATGGAGACCACGGAGGATATCCATCGCTCCGATACCATGGAGGAGAAATTATCACTGGTGGCGCGTTTTGGCATCACCATTAACTTCTCATCACCGACGGTCAAAGAATTCATGAAGATTGTAAAGCTTCTTGCTGAACGCCAGGGAATCAGCTGGCTCTCAGAGGAGGAACTGTACTCGGAAGCAGGCAGGTGGGAGCTTTCCCACGGCGGCAGATCCGGCAGAACCGCCCAGCAGTTTATTGATTATCTGGCGGGAAAACCGGGAGCGGAGCGTGTATTATAGATCGACAGGGCTGCTGCGGCAATACAGATGCAGCTGATGCAGGTACTAAAGCGGCGGCAGGCCTTTGATAATAAAAGATATGCATGGAATGTAAGCCGGTAAGTTAAAAAAGGAGTGTGTTTATGCAGACTTTAATAAAGAACGGTTATGTTATTGACCCCGCCTCCCGCCGGGAGGGTTATTATGATATCCTGATTGTTAATGACAGGATACATACGGTGAGTCAGAATATCGATGCAGGAACGGTGCGGCTGGAAGCGGAAGCAAAGCAGGAGGAGCTGCTTTTCATTGATGCAGAAGGCAGGTATGTAATGCCCGGCTTTATCGACCTGCATGTGCACTTACGGGAACCCGGGTTTGAATATAAGGAGACCATAGCAACCGGTGCCAGAGCAGCGGCAGCGGGAGGATATACGACCGTCTGCCCCATGCCGAATACCAGGCCTGCTGCCGACAGTCCGGATATGATCAGCTTCATTCTCCATAAAGCGGAGGAGGAAGCGGTGGTTAATATTCTTCCTGTGGGAGCAGTCACCCTTGACCAGGCTGGAGTTGTTTTGGCGGATCTGAAGCAAATGAAGGTCGCCGGTATGGCGGCGCTGAGTGAAGACGGGAAATCCGTAATGGATACGGCGCTTTACCGGGAGGCCATGAGACAGGCGGCGGAGCTTGGAATTCCTGTCTTTGCACACTGTGAGGATAAGAACCTGGCAGGCAGCGGAGTGATTAATGCGGGAAAAAAGGCGGAAGAGCTCGGACTGGAGGGCATCAGCAACGCAGTCGAGGATATTATCACTGCCCGGGATATTCTTCTTGCCAAGGAGACGGGAGCAAGACTTCATATCTGTCATTGTTCCACCAGGGACAGCGCCAGGATGATAGGACTGGCAAAAGCAGACGGACTTAAGGTCACGGGAGAGGTGTGCCCCCATCATTTTATCCTGTCGGATCAGGATATTCCCTGCGATGACGGGGATTATAAGATGAATCCGCCCCTTCGGAGCGCCGAGGATGTGCAATACTTAAAGGAAGCCTTAAGAGATGGGATCATTGATGTAATATCGACGGACCATGCCCCCCATTCCCAGGAAGAAAAACAGAAGGGTTTTAAAGGAGCACCGTTCGGAATTACAGGTTCGGAGACTGCCTTTGCGCTGACCTGGACCGAGCTGGTGAAGACGGGCTACCTGACACCAAAGCAGATGGTGGAGAAGATGAGCGTAAATCCAGCCGGGATCCTGGAAAGTGACCGGGGCTGTATCGGGGAAGGACATATCGCAGATGTGGTTATTGCTGATCCCGAGGCTGAATATATCATTGATAAGAATACCTTTTATTCCAAGGGAAAGAATACCCCCTTCCAGGGCCGTAAGGTGTTCGGACGGGTGGAATACACCTTAGTGGCAGGCAGGATCGTATACCGGTATCAAGGCGGCCGGTAAATGTGTTAAAATGCCTGATACTATGGGTGATATCGACAGATATTATACCGTTCCGAAACAAAGTGAGCGTGCATCATGACAGACTGTTCCAATACTACATGGACTTTGGGATATGGTATGATGCAGGATAATATGATATCATTTTATAATATTTCAGGTGAATAAAGATAAAAACTGGAGGCCCCGTATGATTAACAGATTAATTGAGAAGATTGAGCAGTTAAGCGCTCCGATTGTCGTAGGTTTGGATCCCATGCCGGATTTTATACCGGAGCATATTCTTAAAAAGGCATATGGTGAGAAGGGGGAGAACCCGGAGGGTATCGCAGAAGCAATCTGGCAGTATAACAAAGGAATTGTAGACGCCGTATATGATATTATTCCCGCGGTAAAGCCTCAGATCGCCATGTACGAACAGTTTGGCATCGACGGACTGATCGCATTTAAAAAGACAGTGGATTATTGTAAGGAAAAAGGCTTGGTTGTCATCGGAGATATAAAACGCGGAGATATCGGTTCCACCTCCGTTGCATATGCAAAAGGACACCTTGGCAGGATAACCGCAGGCGGCAGGGAATATCGCGGCTTTGATGAGGATTTCATAACCGTGAATCCTTATCTGGGATCGGACGGAGTAAAGCCTTTCATCGATGTATGCAGGGAAGAGAATAAAGGCCTGTTTATACTGGTCAAGACCTCCAATCCTTCCAGCGGGGAATTCCAGGATCAATTAGTGGCGGGCAGACCTCTTTATGAACTGGTAGGCCGAAAGGTTGCCGAATGGGGAGAACTTCATATGGGCAAGTCATATAGTTATGTGGGCGCTGTGGTAGGCGCAACCTATCCGGAGATGGGCAGGATATTACGCGGCATTATGCCGAAGACCTTCATCCTTGTTCCCGGATATGGTGCCCAGGGCGGCAAAGCGGAGGATCTGGCGCCATACTTTAATAAGGACGGACTTGGTGCGATCGTTAATTCCTCCAGGGGAATCATTGCCGCATATAAGCTTAAGGGCTATGAGGCATTTGGTCCGGAAGGCTATGCGGATGCCTCCAGACAGGCCGTTATTCATATGAGAGAAGATTTAAAACAGGCTTGGATGACTGCCAAGAACTGAGATCAGGAGGGGTATCGATGGACAGGAATAAAATCATAAAGGAAGTAAGAAGCTGGCTGTTTGTTATCGTAGGAGCATTTCTGCTGGCTTTTATCGTAAATAGTGAAGTTATGGCGAAGGTAGTCGTAGAACAGAGCTCCATGGAGAATACCTTATTCAGTAACCAGCAGCTGCTGGTGAATGAATTCAGCTATCATTTTCATTCACCCAAGAGAGGAGATATCATAATCTTCTTTCCCCATGAGACAAAAGGAAACCTGGCGGACCGTTTTTTCAGATATCTGGACGGATACAAGGAACTGTTCACCGGGGAAGAGCGGCATGAGCGTTATGTAAAGCGGGTGATCGGTGTGGAAGGTGATGTGATAGACATAATGGAAGGTGCCGTCTATGTCAACGGGGAGAAGCTGGAGGAACCTTATGCTAACGGGATTACCGAGGCAAGAGAGTTTTCCTTGCCGTATACGGTTAAGGAGGGTGAACTGTTTGTATTGGGAGATAACCGGAGCGTCAGTTCGGACAGCAGGGCATTCGGACCGATCTCATTGAAACAGGTGGAGGGAAAAGCCTTCTTCCGTGTGTATCCCTTTGATGAAATCGGAAAGATCGAATAAATGACACAGGGTTATGTAAGCCGGACACAGCTTGCATAACCCTGTTATTAATTAACAATCAACAGCTAAGAGTATTCTGATTTAGTAATGATAATATATAATGGAATATGGCTTTATAATGTCTCCGGTTCGTCGTAAGTTACGCCGAAGGTCTCAACGGTCAGCTTCTTCATAATCTGCGGTTCCAGAGGAGCATCATTATAATCGGTCTTGGTTTCGGCAATCTTATTCACGAACTCCATACCTTCCGTTACCTTGCCGAAGGAAGCGTAGGAGCCGTCCAAATGAGGGGAATCCTTATGCATGATGAAGAACTGGGAGCCGGCGGAATTCGGACGCTGTGATCTTGCCATGGAGAGCACGCCTGCCGTATGCTTGAGATTGTTCGGGAAATTATTATAGGAGAACTCGCCCTTGATGGAATAGCCGGGACCGCCCATTCCGGTTCCTTCCGGATCACCGCCTTGAACCATGAAGCCTCTGATTACCCTGTGGAATTTTAAGCCGTCGTAATAGCCCTTATTCACCAGAGAGATAAAATTGTTAACAGTATTTGGTGCAGTCTCGGGATATAATTCGATTTTGATAATATCCCCGCTTTGTAACTCCATTGTAACAATTGGATTCGTGTTTGCCATTTTTCATTCAATCCTCTCAATTCAGAATATACAAAAGTATTAAGTAAATCAGGTCCGCATTAAATCTTAAGCCTGTTGGTAAATATAACACAGTACAACTTTGATGTCAAGAAAACCATGGTATTTGTGCCAGCCATGCTCATGGACAATATATGCCGTTTCTTACGGAAAACTTATAAAAGCCAGGATTTTCTTGAAAAAGGAAGTTCTGTTTACTATAATGGAGTAAACATGTAATAGTATTATATTACCGGATTTATAAAATCAATCCATAAAAATGAAAGGGGCTATGGAATATGGGCGGCATCTACATCTTTGGAGTCAAGACGGGACAGCACAATGCGATGATCGATATCACAAGTGAGGTTCAGGGCAGGATCAATGAAAGCGGAGCAAAGAACGGGATCTGTGTTATTTTTATTCCTCACACAACGGCAGGGATTACGATCAATGAGAATGCCGATCCGGATGTGGTCAGGGATATATTGATGGAAATGGATAAGATTGTACCGTTAAAAGACGGGTACTACCATGTGGAGGGTAACTCTGCCGCACATCTGAAGGCTACTATGGCGGGATTTTCCCAGACGGTAATTATTGAAGACGGAAGCTTGCTGCTCGGAACCTGGCAGGGAATTTATCTTATGGAATTTGACGGTCCCAGGGTCCGCAAGGTGTATGTGAAGATAATTGAGGGATAATTACGTTACGATATCTGACGGTATCTTCATAAAGTTCTGAAAATATAGCTTTTACATAAAATATTCCTTGTGATATGGGACCGTTTAGGATAGAATAGGCAAAGAAGAAAAGCCTGTGATATAAAACGGACAGGCCATGAAGCGCAGGGAGGTACCAATGTCAAAAGCATTAAAAAAGATGGCTGCTATAGAGGCTAATATACAGATAGCGAAGGATGTATACAGTATGTGGCTGACAGCACCGGATATTGCCGAAGCCGCAGAACCGGGACAGTTCGTATCCCTTTACTGTAAGGATAAGAGCAGGCTGCTTCCGAGACCCATCAGTATCTGTGAGACGGATCAGGAACAGGGCAGAGTACGTCTTGTATACCGTATCGCCGGTAAAGGTACCGGGGAATTCGCGCGGATGGCTGCAGGTGATCAGATCGAAGTAATGGGGCCTCTGGGCAACGGATTTACCCCGGAGGGCAGGAAAGCCATATTAATCGGAGGCGGGATCGGAATACCGCCCATGCTGGAATTGGCAAAGCGGCTTAACTGTGAGAAGCAGGTGGTTCTGGGATACCGGGATATCACTTTCCTGGAGACGGAATTTGAACCCTATGCCAGGGTGTATATCTCTACGGAGGACGGAAGCAGGGGGATTAAGGGCAATGTCATCGATGCCGTCAGGGCAGGCCGCCTGGAAGCGGATATTATCTTTGCCTGCGGACCGACCCCAATGCTGAGGGGAATCAAAGCATATGCCCTTGAGCATGGGATTAAGGCGCAGCTTTCCCTGGAGGAGCGTATGGCCTGCGGTATCGGAGCCTGTCTTGCCTGTGTATGCAGGACAAGTGAGACAGACCCTCATACCAATGTCAAGAATAAGAGAATCTGCAAGGAAGGCCCCGTATTCTATGCGGAGGAGGTGGAGCTGTGATGAACACGAGTGTAACATTAGCCGGAGTGACCTTTAAGAATCCGGTGACCACCGCTTCAGGAACCTTCGGCTCCGGTATGGAATATACCGACTATATTGACCTGTCAAGGCTGGGGGCAATAACCACCAAGGGAGTATCAAGCGTTCCCTGGCCGGGCAATCCCACGCCCAGAGTAGCTGAGACCTATGGCGGAATGCTGAACGCAATCGGTCTTCAGAATCCCGGTGCCGATGTCTTCATCCGGAGAGACATCCCCTTCCTGCGGTCCTTTGATACAAAGATCATAGTCAATGTGGTGGGCAGGACCACAGAGGATTATTGTGATGTAGTGGAGCGGATGGCTGACTGCGATGTGGACATGCTGGAGATTAATATCTCCTGTCCCAACGTGAAGGAAGGCGGCATTGCCTTCGGGCAGGATTCAAAGTGCGTATACGATATCACGGACCAATTAAAAAGGCGGGCAAAGCAGCCCGTGATCATGAAGCTCAGTCCCAATGTCACCGATATTACCGAGATGGCGAAGGCTGCGGAAGCGGGCGGTGCGGATGCCGTCTCCTTAATCAATACCCTGACCGGCATGAAGATTGATATTGACCGGCGGACATTTCTGCTGGCCAATAAGACCGGCGGGTTATCCGGTCCTGCCATCAGACCCATAGCGGTACGTATGGTATACCAGACAGCGAATGCCGTTAAAATTCCCGTAATCGGAATGGGGGGAATCACCAGTGCCGAGGACGCCCTGGAATTCATTCTGGCAGGTGCCAGTATGGTAGCTGTGGGAACCGCGAACTTTATCGATCCTGAGGCGACCCTCCGGGTGATCGAAGGGATCGAAAGCTATATGAAGCAGTATGGAGTAAACGACATCGGCGAGCTGATCGGATGTGTGAAATAAGACCCGGCTTGAATTAATAAGATGATTTATAGTGCAATTAATTACGAAAATATGTTACAATATATTTTGTCCTGCAGAATATGCAGATTCTGTATTAATGCTTTCCGTAATGTCTATAATGGAAGTGATAGAATGCCGGGAAGAGGTATATATATTATAAGATGAAGAATGACAAGGTACCTGCCCGGTGTGTCAATAATTATCGCACATAAAGCATGCAGGTTGTGTAGAAAGGCTTGGTTATGGAATGGAACAGTATAAGAAGGATTTTATTGAATTCATGGTAGATTGCGGAGTATTAAAATTTGGTGATTTTACCACCAAAAGCGGACGTAAGACTCCATTCTTCGTGAACACAGGCTTTTACCGGACAGGCTCCCAGCTGAGAAAGCTCGGGGAATATTATGCGAAAGCGATCAATGATAAATATGGTCTTGATTTTGATGTTCTGTTCGGACCGGCATATAAGGGAATTCCCTTAAGTGTGGCTGCTTCCATGGCAATCAGCGAATTGTACCGGAAGGAGATCAAATATTGTTCCAACCGGAAAGAAGTGAAGGACCATGGGGATAAGGGAATATTATTAGGTTCTCCGCTTGCGGACGGCGACAAAGTCGTTATAATAGAAGATGTAACGACAGCAGGGACCTCCGTCGGCGAGACGATGCCGATCCTGGCGGCACAGGGGAATATAGAGGTTCTCGGGCTGGTGGTATCCGTGGACCGCATGGAACGCGGGCAGGGCGAGAAAAGTGCCTTGACCGAGATCGAGGAGAATTACCGCATAGCGGCAACTGCAATTGTTACCATGAAGGAGGTCGTCGAACATCTATATAATAGGCCTTATAAAGGAAAAATCATAATTGACGATACATTAAAGGAAGCAATTGATGCATATTACAGGCAGTATGGCGTAAAGGCTTGATAATAGAAGAATACTGATAAAGGAGGTAGTTATGCATGATGGAGAAAATCTATAATACCATGAAATCGGTGGGTGTATGGAATCTGGTTTTGGGCATACTTATGATTATTACCGGCGCGGTAGCAGGAACCTTATTGATATTGAACGGAGCGAGGCTGCTGAAGAAGAAATCGGATCTGTTATTTTAATATGTGATGAAGAATAAACCCCCAAGAACGCCTGTGACCCGGGTTTGTCTTGGGGTTTTTACCGGGGATTTAATAATGCGTGACTTAAGCCTGTATGAGAAAAAAATAATTAATGATAAGGAATTTCCGGTCCAGATAGTAATGAACCATATCCGCAGACGGGGAGTATATTTTGCTGCCCATTGGCATGAACATATTGAGCTTCATTATATCCTGGAGGGAGAGGGGATCATTAATTGCAGCCAGAAGCCTTACTATGTGAATAAAGGGAGCCTGCTGATCATCAACAGCAATGAACTGCATGAGGGAATCAGCTCTGTGGAGAAGTACGATGCCCTGGTCCTCATCTTCAGGATCGATGCCTTTTCAAAGGAGCTGGCGGACACCAATGCCATATTCCAGTCCCAGATCGCCGGGGATGAGTATATAAGCGGCCTGTTTGATGCCGTATACCGGGAACAGCAGGATAAGGCCCTGGGATATAAGATGGCGATCAAGGGCAAGATATATGATCTGATCACTTATCTGTTACGCAATTATGTATTGGAGAATCTGTCGGACAGGGAGAATATAAGGCGTACCCAGAATCTTGCCAGATTGAATACCGTGCTGCAATACATCGAGAATAATTATACGGAGACAATTAATATCGCACAGCTGGCGGGGCTGATCCATCTGAGCGAATTCCGGTTCTGCCATCTGTTCAAGGACAGCATAGGGAAAAGCCCCTTGAATTATATTAATGAGGTGCGTCTGAAGAATGCCCACAAGCTGCTGGAAAGAAAGGAGATGTCCATATCCGAAGTAGCAATCACAGTAGGGTTTCAGGATTATAATAATTTTGGACGACTGTTTCGTAAATATTATGGCTATGCACCTTCCCACGTATGGGAATTATAAAATTAAAAGTATTAATTATTTATAAGAAATAGCAAGATTATATGTGTATTCAGCAAGATTTTCATAGCATTTTTAATTGCAGAAAGCTATCATATCTGTGAAGTAATTGAAAGCTGCAAAACAGCAGAATGGAGGAAAGTATGAAACTAGGAACATTTTCAGTGGTATTAGGTGATATGAGCTTAGACAAAGCATGTGAATTCCTGTCGAAGAACGGAGTTCAGATGATTGAAATCGGATGCGGAGGCTTTCCGGGCAAAACTCACTGCAACCCTGACATATTATTAAATGATGATAAGGAACTGCAGAATTTTAAAGATACCGTCAAAAAATATAATCTGGAAATCAGTGCGCTTAGTGCGCACGGCAATATGGTCCATCCGGATAAGGCTGCGGCCGAAAGCTATGATGAGGACCTGACCAAGGCTATTCTTCTGGCTGAGAAGCTTGGCGTAGAGGTAGTGTGCACCTTCTCCGGCTGCCCGGGCGGAAGTCCTGAGGATAAGACACCCAACTGGGTAACCTGCCCCTGGCCCGATGACTTTACACGTATCCTTAAGTACCAGTGGGATGAGGTGCTGATTCCCTATTGGAAGAAAAAGGCGGCCTTTGCAAGAGAACACGGAGTGAAGAAAATAGCCCTTGAACTGCATCCCGGCTTCTGCGTATACAATACAAGCACCTTATTAAGACTGCGTAAGGCCGTAGGTCCGGAGATCGGTGCGAATTTTGATCCCAGCCATCTCATCTGGCAGGGCATGGATCCTTGTGCCAGCATCAGAGAACTGGGCAGGGAGGATGCAATTTTCCATTTCCATGCGAAGGATACGAAGATGGATGTGTACAATACGGCGGTTAACGGTGTTCTGGATACCAGCCATTATGGAAAGGAATCCGACCGTTCCTGGATCTTCCGTTCCGTGGGCTATGGCCATGGCAGTGAATTCTGGAAGGCGATCATATCCGAGCTGAGGATGGCCGGTTATGACTATGCCATCAGTATTGAGCATGAAGACAGCTTAATGTCAGGCAGGGAAGGGCTGCTTAAGGCGGTGGAATTCCTTAAGGGCATATTGATATATGAAGACAGAGGGAATATGTTCTGGGCATAATGTGTATGGTAAGCGGATCAGCTCATGGAATCCATGGCTTATACCGTGCCTGCTCAGATAAATTACACGGATTCCACGGATAAGCACAGCAGGAATGGGAAAACTGAGTTTATGAATGAAATCCGCTCAATATAACAATAGAGATGAAGGGCAATGAATATGAAAGAGATTATGATTGGCATCGTCGGTCTTGGCGGAATGGGCAATTGGCACAGGGAATCACTGGAGACCATAGACGGGATAAAATTAGCCGGAATTTATGATATTGACCGGGAAAGGGTTGCGTTCGCCAGGGAGAAGGCAGTACATACCTATGGCAGTCTGGAGGAGCTTCTTGCAGACGAACGGATTGGTGTTGTTCTGATCGCAACACCCAATGATGTACACAAGCCCATCGCAATACAGGCGATGAAGGCAGGCAAGCATGTAATCAGTGAGAAGCCGGTCACCCTGTGCTCTGCCGATCTTAAGGAAATGACGAATGTATCGGAAGAAACGGGAAGGCTTTTTACCGTACACCAGAACCGCCGTTGGGATGAGGATTTCCTGACTGTGAAGCAGATCTATGACAGGCAGCTGCTGGGTGAGATACATCGGATAGAATCAAGAGTACACGGCTCCAGAGGCATTCCGGGAGACTGGAGACAGCTGAAGGAGCACGGGGGCGGTATGGTATTGGATTGGGGAGTACATCTCCTGGACCAGATCCTGTTGATGCTGGGTGATACCAAACTGAAGACGGTATATGCGAATGTGACCAATATTACGAACCAATTAGTGGATGACGGCTTTACTGCGCATCTAAGCTTCGAGAACGGAACGGAAGTTCTGGTGGAGGTGGGTACCAGTAATTTTATCTCCCTGCCCAGATGGTACATGATCGGCCAGAACGGTACGGCGATTATCGAAGACTGGCAGCTGACCGGGCGTATTGTACGGGCTTCCGGCGCAGATGAGAAGGATGTGGTTCCCGTACGCACCGCAGCGGGGCTGACGAAGACTATGGCGCCGCGCCGTGATGACACCATTGTGACAGAAGAGCTTCCCATTGTAAGAAGCGATGTCAGGGATTTCTACCGGAACCTGATCAAGGTGATACATGGAGAGGAAGAACCTAAGATTAAGCTGCCCGAGGTAATGCGTGTCATGAAGCTGATGGAAGCAATCTTTGAATCAGCGGAGAAGCATGAGGCAATTCACTTTGAATAGTCAAAGGATATAAGGTCCGTATTTTTCAGACTGATATATTCGGGTTCGTGGATTACGGATAAATATTTTAATAATTCGTTATTGTGAAGGGGAGATAATGAGTATGAAGACATTACCGGTTGCATTACAGGTGTATTCCGTTCGTGAAGATGCCGGCAATGATTTTGTTAAAGCAATGAAGGAAGTGAAAGCTCTGGGTTATGACGGAGTGGAGCTGGCAGGATTATATGGTCATACTCCGGAGGAAATAAGGGATATTCTAAAGGAAACCGGATTAATTCCCATCTCTGCCCATGTGCCGTATGCGGAGTTTGCATCCGATCTTGCCGGTACAATTAAGCGATATGTAACCATCGGATGCCGTTATGTGGCGATTCCTTATCTGAACGATACGGAGCGTTACGGTACGGAGTTCTTCCGTGACTTTATGAAGAAGCTTCCCGAGATAGCGCTGGAGTGTAAAGCCGCGGGACTGACACTGCTGTATCACAATCATGATTTTGAGTTCCTGAGGACAGCAGAAGGGGAATATGTTCTGGACTATATCTTTCGGTCGGTTCCGTCCGAGGATCTGAAGATGGAGCTGGATATCTGCTGGACCAAATATGCAGGGTTGGACCCGGCCGCCTATCTTCATGAATATGCCGGAAGATGCCCTGTGGTGCATCTGAAGGATTATGAAGCCGCGGAGTCTTTTGAATTCCGGGCAGTGGGCTACGGAGTTCTGGATATCCCAGCAGTCCTTAAGGAAGCCATAGCCGCAGGAAGTGAATGGGTAGTTGTCGAACAGGACTATCATCCCAGGCATACGGCGCTGGAAGATGCCAGGCTGAGCCGTGAATATCTAAAGCAGCTCGGCTGGTAGAATCGCTTTCGGGTCAGCCGGGCATAGCATATAAAGGACTTGCATAATATTAAGCAATCTGTACATGTGTCCGCAGGAGCTGCGGTGACTGAATGATCATGACACAAGATGAATATCTTCTATGGAGGAAACGTAAAATGAGTAAGTTAAGAATCGGTATTGTCGGCTGCGGCGGAATAGCCAACGGAAAGCATTTACCGGCAATTAAAAAGAACGGTAATTTTGAGATTGTGGCATTCTGTGATATTATAGAATCCAAAGCAGAAGAAGCAAAGAAGAATTATGGTACCGATGATGCAAGAGTATATACCGATTATAAGGAATTGGTGAAAGAGGACCTGGCGGCAGTCTATGTATTGACACCGAATAAATCACATGCGGATATCTCCGTCGCAGCCATGAAGGCAGGCAAGCATGTTATGTGTGAGAAGCCCATGGCGAAATCCTATGCGGATGCAAAGCGCATGGTGGAGACTGCCAGGGAGACCGGAAAGATATTGACCATAGGATACCAGAACAGATACCGTACGGATTCCCTGTACCTTAAGAAGGCTTGCGAGAACGATGAATTGGGTGAGATCTATTATGCGAAGGCACATGCCGTAAGAAGACGTGCGGTACCCACCTGGGGCGTGTTTTTAAATGAGGAAGAGCAGGGCGGCGGTCCGTTAATCGATATCGGAACCCATGCATTGGATCTGACTCTCTGGATGATGGATAACTATGAGCCGGAATCCGTTACCGGTTCCGTGTTCCGTAAGCTGGCCGATCAGACAGACCAGGGGAACGCTTTCGGAGATTGGAATCCTTCCGAGTATACGGTAGAAGATTCTGCGTTCGGCTTTATTAAGATGAAGAATGGCGCCACCATTCATCTGGAAGCCTCCTGGGCACTCAATACACTGGAGGTGGATGAGGCTAAGACCAGTCTGTGCGGAACCAGGGCAGGTGCGGATATGAAGGACGGCCTTCGCATCAACCGTATCCACTTTAATAAGCAATGCGTGGAGATACCGGATCTAAGGAGCGGCGGAGTTGCTTTCTACAGCGGTAAATCCGAGGACGCCCAGGATGTTGAGCAGAGAATCTTCTATGATGCGATTGTGAACGGCAAAGAGCTGGTTGTAAAACCGGAGCAGGCAATTGTAGTCACTCAGATCCTGGAGGCGGTATATGAGTCTGCGAAGACCGGTAAGACGGTGTACTTCAGCTGATTTAAAGCATTCGGCCAAAGGAATATGAGAAGTTTATTTATAGCATTAAGCCCGGAACCGACAGGTCCGGGCTTAATGCATGTATATATCGGGTAATTGTACCGATAATGACAGGTGTTTTTAACAGATTCACAGAATATACAGGAATAATATTAGAACATATGCTAAAATTTGTATTTATTGCATATAAATGTTGAGCTGATTCCCTTTTTGTGATAGAATAGACCTATGAAAATCTTAAATACACTATTCTTTCACAAATTAAAAGAGGTTTTTTTATCGTCGCTCCCGCTTGCTGCAGTGATCATATTTGTATGTGTAATTATAGCACCCATGGAGAACGCTTACGATTATGTGAAGCTTGCTGTCGGCTATATAGGCGTTGTAATCGGGCAATCTTTATTTTTAGGAGGTCTTGATATCGGCATACTGCCTATTGGGAAGCTGGTGGGAAGCTCACTTATTAAGCTGAAAAAAGTTGTCTTTATCATCCTTGTGGGCTTTTTGTTCGGATTACTGGCTACCGTTGCCGAACCGGCTCTTTCCGTATTGGCAAGGCAGACCCATATGATTATGAATGTCGTTGACGAGATGGTGTTCGTGTGGGTCTTAAGTACGGGAATCGGAATATTTGTGGCATTTTCGCTGTGGCGGATTATGAAAAACCTGAATATTAAGATAGTTTTTGTCGCGCTGTATATTCTTATATTCCTTGTGGTGATTTTTGTTCCGGAAGAATTTGTTGCATTGGCCTTCGACGGCAGCGGTGCGACTACCGGTGATGTTTCCGTGCCTTTTATACTGGCATTGGGGCTGGGTATCTCCACAACGATGTCAAAATCAAAGACCAACGAAGATACCTTCGGTATTATTGGAATTGCTTCCGTCGGTCCTATTTTATCGTTATTCATTTACGGTATTATATTAAAAATAACGCAGGGGGGGACACTTCCTGCCGCCGGATTATATGATCCGGGATCAACAGAAAGTCTGGGAAGCATACTCATATCAAATCTGAGCGGTGTGGCACTTGCACTTTTCCCGATTGTGGTTGTATTTTTGCCGTTTCAGTTTTTCTTGATTAAGCTGTCAAAGAGGGAGTTTATAGAGATACTGCTTGGAGTGGTAACCGTATTTATCGGATTGCTCATCTTCCTGACCGGGATTGATTTCGGATTTGCGTTCGCAGGTAAATATATTGGCGAAGTATTTCTTGATCCCGCCCGTCCGGACTGGTTTAAATGGCTGCTGCTTGTAATCGGGTTTATTCTCGGGGCGGCAATCACTCTGTCAGAACCGGCGGTGGCAGTTCTCGGAGAGCAGCTTGAGGAGATAACCAACGGTCATATTAAGAATATAACAATACGTCTGACGCTGGCCATAGGGATAGGCTTTGCAGCGTTAATAGCTATAGTAAAAATACTGACACAGGTAAGCATCCTTTGGTTTTTAATTCCGCTGTATGCCTTGGCGGTAATCATGATGAAATTTACATCCAAGCTTTTTGTAGGACTGGCTTTTGACTCGGGCGGCGTTACGGGAGGTGCGTTAACATCGGCATTTTTAACACCGCTTACTCTCGGAGCGGCACAGGCCGTAGCCAAAACAGCCGGGGCAAGGGCCCAATCGGTACTGACGAACGGGTTTGGTATTATAGCTTTTATTTCAGTAACTCCTTTAATCGCCGTACAGGCTTTAGGCATAATATATGAAGTACATTATAAATCGGCACAGAAGCAGATCATTGAAAATGAGATCAAGGAGATGGAAGAGTTGGTTTCTTATACCGCGTCCATAGACGAAACCTCGGCAGATGATACGGCGGAAGTGGAGAGTGACGGTCAATGCTTGCAAGAGGAGGTAATCATTAATGACGAATAACAATTTGAAATCTATCGTTTTTTTAATGTTGGTTGCTGGAAGAAAGCAGAAAGAGGAGCTTTTAGAAGCGCTGACGCAGGCAGGCGGGCGGATGGTGAATGCCGTATATGGCAGAGGATCCGTACAGACTAATTATCTTATGGATATTCTTGGACTGATACCGGAAGAGCACAAGGTGGTAATAACATGCATGTTGCCCAGTGAGAAATCAGATGACGTACTCGAGATGCTGATTAATAAATTTAACTTTGATAAACCAAACACAGGAATTGCTTTTACTGTGCCTATCGATAAGATATCGCTATGAAAAGCTTTCACTTAAATTATAGGAGAATATTTCGATGGAGAAAGTCAACAATATAAAAGCACTCTTTATTATAATAAATGCAGGCTTTGCCGATGAGGCTGTAGAAATCGCCCGGGGAGCCGGAGCGGGGGGTGCTACTGTTATAAATGCCCGTGGGATCGGCTCCGTGCATAAATCATTCTTGGGTATCACCATAGACAGTGAAAAAGAAATGGTTTTATGTCTTGTGAGTGAGGATTCTGTGGAACGAATTGTTGAAGCCATAAAAGAAAAGGCGGGATTTAAATCTCCGGCTAACGGTATTTGCTTTATTTTACCTGTGGATAAGATGGTTGGATTATCTTGTTTTACGTCAGGAATCGAAAACTAAATTAGGCCAATGAGAAAAAAGAATGCAGTTTAGTGCCGCATTCTTTTACTTTTGCAGACAAAAATATTAAGAAAGTATAAGTATTGAAAAAATTTATACCTGGAGGAATATGTTGAGAACACAGGATTTTTATTATGATTTGCCAGTCGAACTAATTGCACAGGATCCTCTGGAGGATCGTTCAAGCTCCAGACTGATGGTTCTGAACAAAGAGACAGGCGCCGTTGAACATAGAATTTTCAGACAAATTATCGAGCTTATAAGACCGGGAGATTGTCTTGTTGTGAATAATACAAAGGTGATACCGGCCAGATTAATCGGCGAAAAGCTGCAGGAGGAAAATACACCTAACGGTGCCAGGATAGAGCTTTTACTCCTTAAACGCAGGGAGAATGATATCTGGGAGACACTGGTGAAGCCGGGGAAGAAGGCGCGCCAGGGTGCAAGAATCAGCTTCGGGAACGGATTATTAACAGGGGAGATCATAGACCAGCTGGAGGACGGCAACCGGTTGATTCAGTTCCGCTACCAGGGAATCTTTGAGGAGCTTTTGGATCAGCTGGGACAGATGCCATTGCCTCCGTACATTACTCATGAGCTTGCGGATAAGAACCGCTACCAGACGGTATATGCCAGGGAAGAAGGTTCAGCGGCGGCACCTACTGCAGGCCTTCATTTTACCAGAGAACTGCTGGATGAGATTGCAGCCGGAGCTATACCCATAGCCAATGTGACCCTGCATGTGGGATTGGGAACCTTCCGTCCGGTTAAGGTGGACAATGTTCTGGAGCATCATATGCATTCCGAATTCTATCAGGTATCTGAGGAGGCGGCAGCGATTATCAACCGTACGAAGCAGCATGGGGGAAGGGTCATCTGTGTCGGCACCACCAGCTGCAGAACCATAGAATCGGCAGCGGATGCCGAGGGAATTGTCAGGGCAGGAAGCGGAGACACCTCCATCTTTATCTATCCCGGGTATCGCTTTAAGGTGCTGGATGCTTTGATTACAAACTTCCATCTGCCGGAATCCACCCTGATGATGCTAGTCTCCGCATTAGCAGGACGTGACCACATCATGTCTGCTTATTCAGAGGCAGTGAAGGAACGGTATCGGTTTTTCAGCTTCGGAGATGCCATGTTTATCTGGTGAAATATGACAAAGCCAGTATTATAAAGTCAATGTCATAAATTAATATCATAGAGTCAATATTATAGAGTCAATATTATAAAGTCAATATTATAGAGTCAATATTATAAAGTCAATATCATAGAGTCAATATTATAAAGTCAATATTATAAAAGCGAATATTATAAAGTTAATACTATGAAATAAATATTATGAAGTTAATATTATAAAGTTCGTATATAATATGGCATGTTTTTATTAATTAATATTACAAATATTTAAATTTATAAATTGACAATTGGCGTATTCGTATGGTATCATTTTTTAAAAGTAAGAGAGTAAGTTCATTACTAATCTTATGAATATTGTTTATTTTCCGGTTGGCAGTTATTATAACTGTTTCAAGTTTGGCTTGTAGGGTGGAGAGCTTCTTGTTTAAGTTCTCTTTTTTGTTACTTTAATGAATACCATATATTAAAAATTTTACTGAGACAATGAAGTCAAAGCAGAGATGCTTTGACTTTATTTATATTTTGACAAAAGGGTCAAAGCACATTTGCTTTGGCTTTTTTTATAAAAAATAATAAACGGGAGGAAAATGTATGTATTCATCTGTTAATACGATTTGGATTCTTGTGGCGGCAGCACTGGTATTTTTAATGCAGGCAGGTTTCGCTATGGTAGAAACGGGCTTTACAAGAGCTAAGAACGCAGGAAACATCGTTATGAAGAACTTAATGGACTTTTGTATTGGAACACCGGCTTTCTGGTTGCTGGGCTTCGGTGTCATGTTTGGAACAGGTACCGGCCTTTTTGGCTGGTTTGATCCGACAGTGCAAGGCGAGTACGCTACACCGGATGGAGTTCCGCTACTGGCATTCCTTATGTTCCAGACAGTGTTCTGTGCTACGGCGGCTACAATCGTATCAGGGGCTATGGCAGAGAGAACAAAGTTTGCAGCTTATTGTATCTACAGTTTGGTCATCAGTGCTGTGATCTATCCGATATCCGGTCACTGGATCTGGGGCGGCGGCTGGTTAGCGGAGTTAGGCTTCCATGATTTTGCAGGCTCCACGGTTGTGCACATGGTTGGGGGTGTCAGCGCTTTAGTTGGTGCAAAGTTCCTTGGACCTCGTATTGGTAAATATACGAAGGATGGCAAGTCAAAGGCGATTCCCGGACATAGTATAACGCTGGGTGCATTAGGCGTATTCATTCTCTGGTTCGGCTGGTTTGGATTTAATCCCGGTTCAACGGTGTCTGCAACCGGTGATGACGTACTTTTATCCATGAGCAGTATTTTCATTACCACGAATATGGCAGCATCCACGGCGGCGATAGCAACCATGATATTTACCTGGATCAGATATAAGAAGCCGGATGTATCCATGACTTTAAATGGTGCCCTGGCCGGACTTGTGGCAATTACAGCAGGCTGTGACGCGGTTAGTCCGATTGGAGCAGCAATTATTGGTATTATAGCCGGCATCGTTATTGTATTGGCTGTCGAGTTCATTGATAAGGTACTTAAGATTGATGATCCGGTTGGTGCTATCGGGGTCCACGGAGTTTGCGGTGCATTAGGCACCATACTCACAGGATTATTTGCAGTAGACGGAGGTTTATTCTATGGCGGCGGTGCATCCCTGCTGTTAACTCAGGTTATTGGTGTTCTTTCTGTTGCCGCATGGGTAACCGTAACGATCAGTATAACCTTCTTTGTTATTAAGAAGACGGTTGGTTTAAGAGTATCCAGGGAAGAAGAAATTGAAGGCCTTGATATTCATGAGCATGGCCTGGTAAGCGCGTATGCAGACTTTATGCCGGCTATTGAATCCTATTCCGGATCAGATGCAGTGGCTGCTTCCATTGCTTCGGTTAAGGAAGCGGTACCTGTAACGCGAGTAAAGGTAGAAAAGGAAGGAACCGGCAGTCCAAAGATTACCAAGATTGAAATTATTACCAGACCTGATAAATTTGAAGCTTTGAAGGCAGCGATGAATGCTATTGAGGTAACCGGTATGACAGTGACCAATGTACTTGGCTGCGGTATTCAAAAAGGGGCTACCGAATATTATCGTGGTGTTAAGATGGAGATGAACCTGTTGCCTAAAGTTCAAGTTGAAATTGTAGTGAGCAAGGTACCGGTTGAAAAGGTAATTGAGGAAGCCAGGAAAGTGCTGTATACCGGTAATATCGGTGATGGCAAGATATTCGTATATGATGTTGAGGATGTTGTTAAGGTCAGAACCGGCGAGACCGGATATGATGCACTTCAAGGTGAGGAATAAACTGCTGTTAATCTTTATTTGAATCCATACTGGATCTACGCTTGAAAAAAGAGGTCAGGACGAAAGTTCTGGCCTCTTTTTTAGCTATTATTCGACAAATATTAACCAAAATGTATTCTCCTTAATATTATGTATTGTAATACATTTTAGAGGAGGAGACAATGTCGGTTGATTTTAATAACATTAGTCAGGAGATACGGAAGCAGCATTATCCTTTGATAGGTAAGGGCTCCGGCAGATACGTTTATGACCTGGGCAATGGCTATGTGGCAAAACGGGCACGCAACCGTAGGGGGATTGCCCAGAATCAGGCAGAATACCAGATCTATAAGAGCTGTCATTCTGATTTGCTGGCCAGAATTCATACAGTGTCTGACCGGTATGAATATGTCATTATGGAAAAAGCGGATAAAATCAATTCCATGAAAGAAGTATGGGATTATTATCATGTACCTAATGGACAGGAATTCTTCCGGACCGCTATGTTTCAGAATGTTGCCTGCAAACATAAACTATTATCCGGAGACTTATACCGGATAACCAGCTGGGGTAAGATCAATGGGAAGCCTGTCATCATTGATTATGGATATACTATGGAAACCAGGAGATATTACACATTCTTTTAATAGCGGATTATAACCTTTGTTTAAAAATTGATGGATATATTAATTGATTAATTTAATGATATATAAAAATATCTGGATAATATATAAAAATATATAGAAGCGGATATGCAGGGATGTGATCCGGTGAACACCGGGTCTCTCCGCATGCATATCCGTTTATTAGTTCAATGGTCTGGAAATTATGCTTATGCCATCTTCTTTAATATGCTGCGGGCTACGCTGATACCGTTAGCGGAAGCCTGCTGCAGACCGCGGGTAACTGCGGCGCCGTCACCGATGGCACGAAGACCTTCAATGCTGGTCTCAAAATCCGTATTGACAACTACTTTATTGGAGTAGAATTTTACTTCCACGCCGTATAATAAGGTCTCATCGCTGGCGATACCGGGAGTTACCTTATCAAGTGCCAGGATCATCTCTTTAATATCCACCATAATTCTATGGGGAAATACCAGGGATAAGTCACCGGGAACCGCATCCTTCAGGGTAGGGATCAGGTTGTTCCGGCAGAGACGTTCCTCCGTAGTTCTTCTTCCTCTCTGGAAATCACCGAAGGTCTGTACCAGGATTCTACCGCCGCAGAGCATATTGCTGAGCTGTGCGATATGCTTGCCGTACTCGATGGGAGTCTTGAAGGGCTTGGTAAAGTTCTTGGATACCAGAATTGCAAAGTTGGTATTGTTGGTCTTGAATTCCTTGGATTTATATGCGTGGCCGTTCACGACGGCCAGATTATTATCATAGTATTCCGTAGCTACTTCACCGGAGGGGTTCGTACAGAAGGTGCGTACCTTATCATCGAAGGTAGGAGTATAATATACAAGCTTGGCTTCGTAAAGGTTCTTATTGAGGAATTCCATGACCTCGTCACGGACCTCCACACGTACTCCGATATCCACGGTTCCCACCTTTGTCTCGATGCCGTATTCCTTGCAGATCTCCTTGAACCAGTCGGAGCCTTCCCGGCCGATGGCGCTGACGATCTCGTCCGCATAATAGGTCTCACCCTTGGCGGTTATGATGCCTTTGGCTTTTTTGTCATCGATAATGATATCCTTCACCATGGTCCCGAACATCATCTCTACGCCGGAAGCAAGCAGATGCTCCTGCAGGCGGGTATATATTTTATAGCCCTCCTCCGTACCTAAGTGGCGGATGGGACATTCAATCAGCTTCAGGTTGGCATTGATCGCTCTTCTTCTGATTTCCCGGATCTCCGTCTCCTTATCGATGCCGTATACATTGGTATCCGCACCGAATTTAAGATAGATATCATCGGATTCCTTAATGAGCTCCATAGCCCTGTCATAACCCAGGATATCGGGAAGATTACCGCCGACATCCGGAGATAAGGAGAGCTTGCCATCGGAAAATGCACCCGCACCTGCAAAACCGGTGGTAATAGCACAGGGCTGACAGCCGATACATTGCTTGGTTGTTCTCTTTGGGCACATTCTCTTCTCGATCGGCCTGCCCTTTTCAACCATAAGTATTTTAAGGTCCTTATTCTCCTTGATCAGCTCATAAGCGCAAAAAATACCGGAAGGACCGGCGCCTATTATGATAACATCGTATTTCTGCATGGACAACACTCCTTTTATGATCTTTCCTTTGTTCACACCTTGCATATAATAGCACAAATGATTTCGCATTGCAAGCAAAGCCGATGATATATTCCCACCGGGAACATATGGAGAATTGGTATAAAGGGCTATATTATCTTATAATGCTTCAGAGCGTACTCAATTCCGTCTTCGTCCACATCCCTGGTCAGGAAGGATACGATCTCAGGGACACCGCCGTCCGCATTGCCCATGCCGATACTGTGCTTCACGTAACGAAGCATGGGCAGATCATTGGCGCCATCTCCGAAAGCATAAGTATTCTCATGCGGAATATGCAGATGAGACATTAAAAATTCTATTCCGGAAGCCTTGGAATGTCCTTTGGGTATGACTTCATACATGCAATCTCCGCGATCGATCACATCGAACATCTCTCCATACTTCACTTTAAAAAGGTTGAATTTTACGGGCTCATCACACCAGATGCAGAATTTATCAAAAGCCAGATCAGGGGAATACCAGCTCCGCATATTAAAATGATAATGATTTTTCAGGTTTTCTAGGGATGGAAGGAGTCTGCTTATTGGAGCCCGGTCGTCATAATATACGGCAGAAGGGCCTTCCAGCAAGGCCTCCAGCTGATATTCATGCAGATCATGGGCAAGCGTGCGGCAGATATCACTGGGGATAGTGGAATGAAGAAGAACTTCTTCATGATATTCAATATAGGTTCCGCAGCCGCATACACAACCGTCAAAGCCGACCTCCGTTATGGTTTTATTCAGCTGTGCCTGAGTGCGTCCTGTATTGATAAATGCCAGGTGACCGTTGTCTCTGGCTTTGCGGATGGCTGTTCTGGTGCTTTCAGAGATCTTAAGTGTACGATGGCTTAGGATGGTGCCGTCAATGTCAAAGAAAATTATTTTTGTATTCATGAAATCACTCCGATCGTAGTCTGACTATGCATGGTTAAGACACATGCTCCTTTGTAGTTGCATTACAGCTTTCGACAAATCAGCATTGTAACATATTACAACAGAAAATGGAAGAGTATCGGAAGGACTAAATGATACATTTTTATCATATGCTTTATCAATAAAAATCATAAATAACCGCAGCCTTATGATGCACCTTAAGGTTACGGGCATGAAAGGCATGTGATCCGTATGAATGAGCCATTGGAACAATCCAATTCTGATATGTCATATATCCCGGAGATTGGGTATTATGATGGGCGTGAGAGCCCGCCGGATCGTCATACACAGGCTACTTTTATGGCTCTGGTGGATGCCATGATTCCACAATCGCCGGAGCTGGCAGAAGAATACGGCAGAATCCAATTCTATGGTGCTATTGATCTATACATCGATGAGTATATGATCATGTCCCTGAATAATGCCGCCGTACCGTTAGCCGCTCCTGCTGCCGAGCTTCTGGATGTAGCGGCAGAAGAGCTGATCGCGGCAGGAGGTAATCAAGGGTCTTTGGACTTTTCCAGATATCCGGGAGGAGGTACTTTCTCGGCATTAACGGCCGAAGACCGCTTCCGTGCAATCACCCTCCTGATGCAGCCGAACATCAATCAGGAGCTTTTGCCCGTACCATTCCGGAATAATGTGGCGCTTGAACAAAGTACGGTCGGTACTATAATCCGGCTTGTTTTTATGGGATATTATTCGGAATGGTCAGGCTACGGCTCCACTCGTCTGTCTCCGCCGGGGGAACGGGTGTTGGAGGAATTTCCTGTAAGCTGGAAACAGGTAGGATATCCGGGACCTTCCTTAGGCTATAGGGTACTTTTTTGAAAGGCAGGGTGATTGATGTGAATAATATGGATGCCGATGTAATTGTTATCGGGGCAGGCGCCGGTGGTGCCGTGGTTGCAAAAGAACTTGGGGAGAAGGGGATCAGGGTTTTATTATTGGAAGCAGGCCCCTGGTATGGTAATTCCGAATGGCCGGCTCCTAATCAAGAGCCGGGTGCCATCAGCAGCTTAAACTATGGAAGTTTGAATATTAATGTATTAGACGGGGAATTCACGGATTATGAAGATGATATGAATGATCCTATCTCCGGGAAATTACGCTGGGGACCCGCAGACCGGAACCAGCCGCCCTGGACCAGAGTACTTCTGCAGGATGGGTATACCTCTCAGGTAGCCGGTGTCGGAGGGACCACATTACATTATTTTGCTAATTCCCCCCGGGCATTTCCCATATCGATAGATAACATATGGCCTATCTCATATGAAGAGCTGGTCCCGTATTATGAGAGGGTGGAGCAGACCTTACCGGTGAATCCTGCTCCTGCCGCCTCAAAGGAAGCGATGTTCAATTATGGAGCACGTCAGGCCGGATGGCAATTGATCGATTCACCGGATGTCACCAGTCCGGGCTTCCGTCCGCAGCCCAATGCCATCCTGCGTGTTAATCCGCAGCTTTTAAATCCGGATTTTGACTTAAGCACCAACAGGACCGTAGGCTGTGTTATGCGGGGGCACTGTGTGAATGGCTGTCATATCGGTCCCACCATTGAGGGAGTAGCGAAAAGATCGACCTTTGTCAGCTATATACCCAGGGCCCTCAGTACCGGTAATGTGGAAGTCAGGCCCAATACCTTCGTTACCAGGATATTGACCGGAGAGAATGCGGGGGAAGGAATGCATGCGACAGGAGTCCAATACCGGAATACCTGGACAGGAGAAACCGGTGAATTAAGAGCCGGGGTAGTGGTTATGTCTGCAGGCGGTGTTGAGACGCCGCGTCTTTGGTTGAACTCCGGTCTTCCTGACAATGGCTGGGTAGGAAAAGGACTGACCAATCATTGGTTTGATTGCGTGGCAGGTATCTTTGACGAACATAAAATCATGGATGTACTGGGGGTCTCTGATATTAAGCCCTTTGTGGGACAGAATGCAGGAAGCAGGCTGGATATACCCGGACTTGGTTCCGTGGAGGAATTCGGCACCAGTCCCGGTATCTTCTCCAGATGGCTCTATTCCAGCAGCCGGAAAGGCTTTGCCGCCTTAAATCCGGTGGCCCCCGACGCTCCCTGGGATATGGAAGGCATTATTGCGGGAGAACCGTTAAAGGAGATTATGCGGTCATATCAGAGAACCCTGAATATTCTTATTCTGACGGATGATGAGGTTAATCAGAGCAATTCGATAACCCTTGACCCGGAGCTAAGAGATGAGAATGGTTTTCTCCCGGTGATTAATTACCAGCCAAGCGAAGAGGATGCAAGGAAAAGGGAGCAGCTGTCCGCCATAGCGGCAGAGCTTCTGCGTAATGCCGGGGCTAAGACGGTTATCCGTTCCGACATGCTGCCCGGTATATTCTATCACATCATGTCCACCATGCGGATGGGGTATGTAACTGATACTGATTGTGAGGCTAATGATGTCAAACGTATCTATATAGCAGACACCAGCGTATTGTATAATGGTATCGGGGGACCTAATCCCACGCTTACCTGTCAGGCGCTGGCGACACGGACAGCGGAGAAGATCGCAGCCAAGTATTTTGGGGTTTGAATCACAAGTACATCGAATGAACCGATGGGCAGTCGGGACGGAACAACAGAAGCAGGCATTCTTATATGATTGTAAGAGGATGCCTGCTTCCGTATAGGTTATCTTGTATTCATATCAAACAGTTTATAAACCGTATCGTCTCTGGAATAAGTCAGTGTGCCCAATGTCCAGTCGGAGATATAGAGATATCCATATTCGCCTTCATCGAATTTAACGGCGTTATAACTGTAGTTCCCAAGATAATCTGTATCAACCACATCCTCTATCGGGATAAAACTGCTGCCAAATCGGTCATCCATACGCTCATATGCTGTTTCCCGCAGGGTATTATCTGAAACGGTATAGACGTACATGTTCTCACTGCTCAGGCGGTGGAGCTGCACTGTATTTCCATCCGTGCTGACTGTAACCTCGCAATAATTATCACCCTGTATCGCGGCACAGTCAAGCGGTTTTAAATCCAGGCTGCGAATAATCTGCCGCGAATCAAGGTCATATACGAACAACCCGAAATAGCCATGGAAAATAATGATATCATCCGAAGCGTAATCCAATTCCGGTATACCGATGATATCAATGCTCTGCTCCGGAGACCATTCCGGCGCAGCCGGTTCCAATGCCTCCTGCTGTGAAGCATTTGGTGAGGGTCCTTGATCACTCTTGCTGTTTTGTGATGTATTGCTCTGAGGACCGGATGCTGTACCCATAAGAGAGAGCATTTTTACATAGTCGTCATTGCCTATTGTATAATATCTTCTCTGTTCATTCATACGAACCATCGCAAGAAGCGGTTCCGATTCATAAAATTGCAGTTCCTGATCCTCATTCCACTCTATTTGAATATCAGCCGCCAGTTCAAGCGGCGAATCCATTTTCTTTTCAGTCCAGTTAACGCTGTTAAGATACTCCGCTACCGCTCTGCCTGATATATTGAAGCCTTTGCTTCTTCCCGGTGCACGGGAGACATTCAATTCATCATGCTGATAAGATATCGATGCAAGATTTCTGATATTAAGCATTGATAGATCCTGTTTTGTCTCATCAATCCGGTTCGCGGCAAAGCCCACACTTAAACCCGTGACCAGCAAAATTGAAACAATGATGACCCAGGCTGCGGTCTTTTTGAAGTTCAGCACGTTCTTTATCCGCCCCTTAATGTTCCCTTCGCCGAATGCGAGAGGGCTGCCGTTAATGAAGCTCCGCCCTGCTGCCAGGGATAAAAGGGATGTGGAATATGCCTGCTTAATTTTGCTGCCCATTTTCTTCAAGACTTTCTCATCGCAGGACATCTCCATGTCCGCACTCATCAGCAGGAAGGCTGCCCAAACGAAAGGATTAAACCAGTGAACGCAGAGGATCAGGAATGCAGCCAGCTTTACCACATGGTCAAGCCGTTTGATGTGCGTCTGCTCATGCAGGATGATATAGCTTTTTTCTTCCGGGGAGAGGCCGGAAGGAATATAGATTCTTGGACGGATAAATCCAAGTACAAAAGGCGTCTTCAGGTTCTCGGCTTCGTAAATGTTCCTCTCGGTAAGAACGGCTCCTCTTAGCCGGCAATTGAGCAGAACAATGGATACAACGCCGTAGACCAGCAATGCGGCAATACCGATAACCCAGAGATAACTGCCGAAGCTCAGCCATACTTGGGAGTGATATGCCTTTGTGGTGACAGGGTATCCGTCCGCTGTCTTACCAAGATATACGGTAACCGTCCCAAGGCCGCCGTTTGCCGCATCACCGATAGCACGAAGGGCTGCCCCGGCAGAGGAACTAAAGGAAACATTCCCGCCCAAAGCGGCAGTCTGTGGTATCGGGTGCGCCTTGAACGGAATCAGGCTGAATACACTCTCGAACGAGAACGGGAATGCAAGCCGAAAGCCTGCAACCGCCCAGAGTATGTATGAGATCGCCTTCGGGGCTTTTTTCAGAAATAGCCGCGCCAGTATAATTACTGCAATCACATAGCTTGCCGTCAGGCTCATATTCAAAAAGGAAATAAACAGATCTTCCACGGTTACTCCTCCTTATGCCTGTCGATCAGCTTTTTCAGTTCCTCTGCCTGCCGGTCGCTGAGCTTGCTGCCACCCATAAAGGCTGTCAGAAACCTTGGCAGCGAACCTCCGAAAGTATCCTCAATAAAACGGCGGCTTTGTCCGGCGTAAAATTCATCCTTTTTGATAACGGATGAAACAACCGTATCTTCATTCTTAAATATCCCTTTATCACACAACTTTTTCAAAACGGTATAAGTGGTGGATTTCTTCCAATTCAGCTGCTTCTCACACAGTTTCACAAGCTCACCCGAAGTGATAGGCTCATAACGCCAGATCAGTTCTGCAAACCTTGCTTCACTTTGTGCCATTTTATATTCATTCATACTCAGTTCCTCCCTGGTCTATTGTTTACAGACCTATATTCAGTCTACTATTTATAGACCGTTATGTCAATAGCAAAAAAATCGTGTCAGCCACAGTTGCTATGCCGCTGAAGGAAGGCGGCACGCATAACAATATGGGCAGCCTCCGCTCCTCATCAATATCGCACGGATTGAAAACCCATATATACCGGTCTTCCGAACAGAACTTTGCTTAATTATATCTTGACAATTCCTGGTTTCTGGATTAATATATGAGAAAATGATAACAACTTAGAAGGTGAATGCAGTAGCATGTATTTTCCCTCCAGAGAGAAGCTGTCGGCGGCTGAAAGCAGCTTCAGGGTTCAGGTATATTGCGAAGTTCGGCACCGGAGTTGTCTTTAAGATATCCGTTGGTGTGAAGCGCCATGAGCGGATAAAAGGAAGACCGGATCAGTTCCGTTAGCAGCTGGTTGAGGAGTCTTGTGTCAAGACTTGAATTTGGGTGGTACCACGATGCTTTCGTCCCTGTTGGGATGGGAGCTTTTTTGTTGTTCAAAAGGATGAATAGGAGGCAATGATTATGTTTGAGAATTTGGAAAAGATTAAAGTGCAGTTCAGGGAAGAGCTGGATAAGGTCAGCCTGAAGGAAGAGCTTGAGCGGATCCGCGTAGCCTTCCTTGGGAAAAAGGGGCTTGTTACGGAGGTATTGAAGGATCTGCGGGATCTGGATGCGGAAGCGAAGAAGGCAGTCGGTATGCAGGTCAATCTCTTAAAGGAGGAGATCGAGAAAGCCATCGTCGAGTATCAGAAGGGACTGGAGGAGAAGGAATACCAGAGAGAGATCGCCGGTGCGGAGCGTTATGATTACTCCATCCCCTCCAATAAGGAAGCGGGAACCATGCATCCCATTACCCTGGTGCAGAAGCAGATCGAGGATATCTTCAAGACCATGGGCTTTATCATCGAGGACGGACTTGAGATACAGACGGAATTCAATAATTTTGAGGGTGTTAATATACCGAAGAACCATCCGGCAAGAGATATGACGGATACCTTCTATCTGGAGAACGGCCAGCTGTTGAAGACCCATACCTCAGCCGCTCAGAATACGATTATGAGAAAATACGGTGCACCGGAGTCCGGACAGCCCCTTATGGTGTTATTCCCGGGAAGGTGCTTCCGCAATGAGAACATCGATGCCAGCCATGAGAATACTTTCTTCCAGTTGGAGGGTATGATGATCGGTGACGATATCTCCATCTCCAACCTGATATATTTTATGAAGGTGCTGCTTTCGGAGGTGTTTGAACGGGATGTCAAGGTCCGCCTGCGGCCGGGCTTCTTTCCCTTCGTGGAGCCGGGCTTTGAGCTGGATATCAACTGCGCCATCTGCGGGGGTACGGGGTGTCCTACCTGCAAGCAATCCGGTTGGGTCGAGCTGCTGCCCTGCGGCATGATTCATCCCAACGTACTCCGTCTCGGAGGAATTGATCCTGAAAGATATACGGGCTTTGCATTTGGTCTCGGTCTGACCAGGCTTGCTATGATGAAATATAACATCAAGGATATCCGCCTGTTCAACAGCGGAAACTTAAAGCAATTAAGGCAGTTTGTGCGATAATCGGTCTGATCCGCAGAGGTCAGGTGTTTTTCAGGCGTAAGGTCCGGCAGGCCGGACCTGCGGCAAATGACATAACGTCTGCGGATCCGTGTAACAACGAATAACGTAACCTGAGGTTACTGGGAATACGGCTGGTATTCCGGGTTGTTTGATTATCGAATAATATAAGGAGGGCACTAACCATGTTAATTTCAATGAATTGGATTTCAGAATTTACCGATCTGTCCGGTGTAGATTTAAGAGAACTGATCGGCAGATTCACCTTATCTACCGCGGAGGTAGAGGATATATACGAGTACGGCAGGAATATAAGGGATGTCGTGGTGGGCAGGATCATCGAGATCAAGGATCATCCCAACTCCAAGAAGCTTCACCTGGTCAAGGTGGATATCGGAACCGAGGTTGTGGACTGTGTCTGCGGCGCGCCTAATGTATTCGAAGGGGCCGTCGTTCCCTTTGCAAAGCTGGGCGGACAGGTAGGAGATTTAGAGATCAGGGAAGCCAGGATTGCCGGAGAGATCAGCCATGGCATGTGCTGTTCGGAGAAGGAGCTGGGGATCAGTGATGACCATTCCGGACTTATGATCCTTGACGATACCCATCCCCTGGGAACGGATGTTAAGACCTTTATGCAGCTGGAGGATACCGTGTTCGAAGTGGATAACAAATCCCTGACCAACCGCCCGGATCTCTGGGGACATTACGGTATTGCACGGGAGATTGCGGTTCTCACCAGGAGGCCCTTAAAGCCGCTGGATGTGGTAAATACAAGTGCATATAAGGATTTGGCAAAGCTTGATGTAACGGTGGAGGATACGGAGAGATGCTTCCGTTACAGCTGCATCACCGTATCTGATATTAAGGTGAAGAAAGCTCCGGTCAATATGAGGATCCGTCTTTCCTATTGCGGCATGAGGCCCATCAATCTGCTGGCGGACCTGACCAACTACCTTATGATGGAGCTTGGTCAGCCCATGCATGCGTTTGACAATGCAAAGGTATCTAAAATCAGAGTGAAGACCTATCCTGAGACGGTGAATTTTAAGACTCTGGACGGCAATGAGAGAAAGGTCGACCCTGAGACCTTATTAATCTGTGATGAGAAGGAACCGGTGGCAGTAGCGGGTATCATGGGCGGACTCCTGTCCGAGATAACCCAGGATACGGATTCCGTATTATTGGAGTCTGCGAACTTTGACGCAGTATCCGTCCGCAGGTCTGCCACCCGCCTGGGGCTTCGTACCGATGCAAGCGCAAGATATGAGAAAACCATTGATCCGGAGCTTACCATACCGGCCATTGAGCGTTTTTTAAAGCTTCTTACGGATATCGATCCGGGTGTCAAGGTGACCTCAGCCCTGACCGACTGTTATGTAAAGCATTATGATACCATAACCATTGATTTTGATAAAAAGTATGTGGATAAATATACGGGGATCGACATTTCCTCCGACCAGATCGAGGAGACCCTGAAGGCCCTGGGCTTTGCCGTGACCCGCAAGGCAGATGACTTCAGCCTGGTGGTTCCTACCTGGAGGGCAACCAAGGATGTTACCATAAAGGCGGATATTATCGAGGAGATCACCCGTATCTACGGTTATGATAACTTTGATATCCGTTCCACGAAGAGCTTTCTGTCACCGGTCCGCCACAGCCTGGAGAGAAGCAACGAGTTTCGTATAAAGCAAATACTGACCGAGCGGTATGCCATGAATGAAGTGCACAGCTATATCTGGTATGAAAGCAAGACCAATAAGGAGCTGGGGATCCTGACGGAGCCCAACATCCGCATTATCAACTCCATTACCGCCGAGAATGATACCATCCGTGCTGCCATAATCCCCAGCTTACTGGGCTTTGTGGCGAAGAATGCGGACAGCAGTCCGGAGATGGGGATGTATGAGATCGGACGCGTTGCCGACGGACTAAGAGCCGACGGCTTATGCGATGAGCGTAAGAGGCTGGGGATCGTCCTTGCCAGCAAGAAGCTGAGTGATAAGGAGCTTTATTTTAAATGCAAGGAGATTATTGAGCAGACGGTATTTGCAATCAAGAATGCGGCTGTGACCTTTGCCGTGAAGGAAGAGCCGGCAAGGTACAATTATATCCACCCGGTGAATAGCGCAGGCATTCATCTTAAGGGAGTTGAGATCGGATATTTCTCCGTCATCAATCCGAGGATCAGGAATAAGATCGATAAGAAGCTGAATATAGCATTTGCGGAGATTGATATTGAGGATATGGAGAAGGTGGGGGCCGAGCCTTTAAAATATACGGAGGTGTCCAGGTATCCGGGCGTGACCATCGATTTGAGCCTTCTGGCGGATAAGGAGCTGCGTTATGAGAAAATAGCAGCTGCTGTGAAGGAATACAAGTGCGAATATCTTCATAACTTCTATCTGGTGGATATCTTTGAGGACGAGAAGCTGCTTCCGGGCAGGAAGAGTGTAACGGTCCGCTTCGAATTTGTGTCTAAGGAGAGGACCCTGGAGGGGCAGGAGATTCAGGCCATGACGGAGGAACTGCTTGCGATACTGAGCAGGCAGGGTATTGAGCTTCGTAAGTGATCATTTATATACAACCTGTGTAATAAGCCGGTGTGGCAGGACTGCACCGGCTTAATTATTATGCGCCTGGCAGCTTTTTGCTTGACAGCCATATTATGTATATGGTTCTATATAATATAGGCATATGGATGCCGTATAATATGAGTATAAGGAGGTTATTTATGAAAAAGTGGATTGCAGCGGTCAGTATTTTATTTGTCTTATGTATGTTACCTAATAAAGCATATGCGGATTCCCCAATTACAGCTACTGTATTTTTTACTGCCTACGAGGATGTGGCGATTATAAGTGAGGCCAGAAGCAGCGGAGTGGTAGATCAGGAGATTGCGGATTATCTGGCAGATGAGAATAACCCCATTGATATTAAGGCGGCGATTATCAACGCTCTTTCCTGGGACCTGGATAACAAGAATAATGCGGAGCTTTACAGCCGGTACATATATAATACCTCATTTGAAGATATGGATTTGGAAAGCTTAAGGGGAGACCAGTTATTCTGCCTTGGCTATCTGAAGGCGCTTGATAATTATTTTGATGTAGAGCCTTCCCTGGTATACCTGAGGAAAGCGGAAGAGCTCATGCCGGACAGTTTCACGGTAGCCATGATCCGGTCGCTGGCAGAAGCCATGAAAGCTGCGGAACAAAACCTATGGGAGGTATATACGCTTCCCGTACTGAATGACAGCAGCTTGACCATGGATATGAGGCAGGAGGCGGTAACTGTCATCACGGACTATATGGTTCTTTACAGCGGAGACTGGGTACAGGATATACCGAAGACGGGTGAGAGACCGACCAATTACCTGTGGGGAATCGGTGCTCTGGTTATGGCAGCAGGAATTTATCTGCTCCACAGGAAAATCAAAAATGATAAGAACCGGTGAAAATGATTTAATATTGAAGGGCAGCCGCAAAATAAATCTGCAATAGCAGCCCTTCAACCCTTACTATAAAACAGTATTTATGACATAAAGCAAGTGTAAATGTGAAACGCCCGTTGGTGTCTTACCATCTACTCCTGACAGAGTTTCAAAAGCGTCTTGAAAATGGTTTTACAGACCAATCAAGGCGCCTTTTTATACTCTATTTTTCGGTAAGTCGATTTTAAAAAGCAGCTTCTTTTTTTAGTTCTTGTGCTGTGTGCTCCAGCCCGGGCTTTTCTTCCGGTTATGCCTCAGCTTTACATAAAGCCCGCTGCGGGTAATAGTGGGTAATAATATGTTATCTTTGATTACCGTGTTATCAAGATATTCCGGATTAATCAACTAGGTTTGCTTCTGATGATATATTTTATCAAAAATATAGAGGCAATTCCGTAACAGGTTAAGAGCATGCGGCAAAGTGAAATCCGAATATCCGCTTTGACTTTTATAACAGCGGTATTAAAAATATGTTATAATAAATAAGATGAATGAACAGCAGAATCAAAAGGGGTAAAAGTATGGATAAAAGGTTACATGTGCATTTCATGGGAATAGGCGGAAGTGGAATGGCGCCAATTGCGGTATTGGCAAAAAAATCAGGATTTGACGTATCCGGCTGCGATTGTAATGAAACAAGCTATTACAGCAGTACATTACGTGACAGCGGAATTGATATAAAAAGAGGGCACAGTCAAGAACATCTGGAAGGGGTAGATATATTGGCAGTTACACCTGCTGTTTTTGATATTAATCCTGACCATCCTGAGATTCTTGAGGCAAGGAAGCGGAATATATTAATGACCTGGCAGGAATTCATGGGCAGATATCTTCATAAGGATAAATTCCTTGTTGCCGTAGCAGGTACTCACGGGAAATCAACTACTACCGTTTTGATGGGATTGGCGCTGGAAGCCGGTGGAATCGATCCTGTCGTAGAAGCCGGAACCATATACAGGCCCTGGGGAGGAGGTTTCAGAATTTCCGATTCCAAATATTTTATCTGCGAAGCAGATGAATTTAATTGTAATTTTTTAAACTATTCCCCCTCCCTGATTGTTATCAATAACATAGAGATGGATCATCCCGAATTTTTTAAAGACTTCACTGAATTTAAAGGGGCATTCAAAAAATTTATCCGTAACCTGAAACATCCCGGCACCCTTGTAGTAAATGAAGAAAGTGAGGGTATCAAAGAGGTATTAACGGAAATGAAAGCTTGGCTTTTGGAGAAAGACGTTAAAGTCATCGGCTATTACTTAAAACATAAATTCGACTTTCCTTTCTGCGCTGAGTATAAGGGCGAAATCAGCCGCTTTACCGAAGACGGTGTAGAATTTGATGTTTATGGACCGGGCTTTAAAGATAGTTTTAAGCTTGGGCTCCTTGGAATACATAATGTTTTAAATTCGTTGGGAGTATTGGGTGCCGCTGTTGAACTGGGCGTAAATACGGAAACCCTGAAAGCCGTTTTCCAAAAATACAAAGGTATTGGCAGAAGAACCGAATTAATGGCTGATATAAACGGAATAAAAGTTTTCGATGATTATGGACACCATCCCACCGCAATAGCCGCTGTGTTAGATACTTTTAAAACCACTTATCCGGGTAAAAAAATATATGCCATAGTAGAACCCCATCAGATATCAAGATTGAGATTATTTCCAAATGAATTTATTGCTGCCTTGGTCAAAGCAGACGAGGCCATCGTAACTAAAACCTATGTCGGAAGGGAGATCAATAAAAATCTGGAACCTGTCGATATTAATTCCCTTATCCGCGGAATGGATGCCGGTAAGGCTTGTTACATAGAAGATTTTCATGATGCTGCAGATGCTATTTCGTTAAAGGTGAAAAAGGGTGACATTATCATTGTTTTCGGTGCCGGTAACGCACATAAGCTTACCAGGCTGATCGTGGAACGCTTACAAGATAAGGAATAGTCAAAGAGGATATTCCGGGACCGGTGTGCTGTACATTTAGTACTCTGTAATCCTTAAATCTTTACTTTGTACTTGTCCGATTGTACAACTGCAGCTTGTCGTCAGCCGCTGTAGCCACCGCTACAGCAGCTGACGACAACGCTACAGCGATCTCCTCCGCCTTGCGTTTGAACAATCCTCCTGCGCCCAAAGTAAAGATTTAAGGATTACAGAGTACTAGCTTTATACCTGCTGCGCAGGCACTTAGGCCGGAGCTCTGCCTTCGACCGGAACAGGGAAGTCCTGCGCTTTGTAATCGCAGGACTTACTTGTAAGGTTAGATTGAAATAGAACTTCGCCGGTATTTATTCTGAAAAACGCAGATGGATAAACTTCATCATATTTATCCGGTCGGAGAATTTCATCATGAAGCGGATACCAAGGCTCCACTGCCGGTTGACCGGTATACCTTTAAAGTATTTTTCACAGGCAATGGTATGGATATCAGGGGACCAGCTTTCCAAAGCTTTTAGATCATTGACGTAAAAGTACATCATGGCGCCTTTATTCCCGGTCTTTTCAACCATACGGTTTGACTTCTTAACCGCCTGCTTTGATTCCGCGTCAAAATAAATTTCGCCGCCGGGAAAGCAGTGAGCCATAGCTTCAAGGATTGCTTTCAGCTGCTCTTCTTTGAAATAATAAAAAACTCCTGCCGATACAAATAATATGCCGTCCCGGGGATTAAAAATAACATCATCAAACCAGGAAGTGTCAAACAGGGATTTGGCAATGCATGTGTTACGGGGAGAATCAGGAAGAAAATTCTGACGGAAGGCAATGGCATCAGGCAGGTCAAGATTATACCAGCGGATGGTTCCGTTATCTACCCGGGAAAAGGTGGTATCCAGCCCGGCCCCGATATTTACAATAGACGCACGGGGATGTTTTCGGATAAATTTACGGATAGTATCATCTATTTTCCGGGCACGGACGATGTAACAGATACTGCTGAATTCACCGAAGGTTTTGGCAATGGCGCTAAAATCATATTCACAGTTTTTGATGATTTCGATAGCTTCCTTATCATTTAGTATTTCAGGATTTTTCACACTGGCCGTGGCGCGGCCCCACAGCGGTAAAAGCATGGTGTTTTGCACCGTTTGGGAATTTAATTCCGATTTCATTTAAATAATTCCTCCTTATAAGTTAGTTGGAGCTAACCTCCTGGTAAAATAAAAAGGATTTTTGGGATCCTATTCATTTACATTTTCACTCCGGAGCGTGTTTGAAAAATCATTGTACCGTTCTGACCGCCCCACTTGTGTATTCTGTATCGCAATTTTGGAAACGTAGCCCTGCTACGTTCCTGAAATCGCTTCTTGCCTCCCGCAAATTGAGCATTCAAATTGACACAAGCATTTTTCAAATATGCTCCAGTATTGACAGCGTAAATATTGAAATGTCGTTTCTTTTGAGAGAAATGGAATTGTATAGCGTTCTTCCGAGAGAGACGGATATGCATGTCATTTCTTCTGAAAGAAATGAATATCAATTTCATCTGAATGCATCCTGGAAAACAGCCATCCAGCCGCCTGTATAAAAAGCACACAGGAAATCAAGATTTTCAAGGGCTTCTTCCTTGCTCATATTGTGGCGCACCGGCTCCAGCAGTGCGTTGATAAAGCTGTCCGATACTATATGGAGCATATTTTTGTTTATTTTGATATTAATATTCTTTTCCCTCTGCAGCTTATCCAGATATATAAAAGTATGCTTCATCTCATATTCCACGATTGTATGAATATAGCCCGCTTTGGAGGAGCCTTCCGCACCGACTGCCAATATGCGGAATACATCAAAATTATCGTATATAAATTCATAGATTTGGCGGAGTTCGGTTATACTGCTCTGTCTTGTGAACTTATTTAAATTACCGTCGGCATTATAACTGGAGCTGCTTATCTCGTTGAACATGTTCTCGACCTGTTCACAGACAGGAGCGACGATAGCTTCAAACAACGCATTCTTATCCTTAAAGTGCGTATAGACAGCACCTGTCGTCATCCCGGCGGCAGCAGAGATATTCCGAAGGGAGGCATCCTTAAAGCCTTTATGTAAAAATTCCTGTTTCCCATAATAAAGGATCTTTTCACGTGTGGTCATATCAGCATTCATAATCGTACCTCTTGGGATTTAAAGATAACAGCGTTATATAACAGTGTTATCTTATATGGATTTCCTATGTATGTCAATAGTGCTGCTGAGAATATTTATCGTTTGCAGTAAGAAACTCCTTCCATATAGGAAGAAGATGAACTGCCGGAGAGAGAACCATTGTATTAGTCCGTCCGGAAATAATAATATTGTGCTCTCAGCGGAAGATCCAAACAGCGCTTTACAGAAAAAGATTCATTGACATATCCGGGCCCGTCCCTGTATAAGCTTTTCTGAGAAGCGTTTTGCGACATCCGGGGATACCAATATGGGATTAAATCATAAAGGAACACAGCAGATCGAAACGATCCGGTTAATTTTAAGAAAATTCCGGGCTGAGGATGCGGAGGATATGTACCGTAATTGGGCAGGTGACCCGCTGGTGTGCAGATATCTTTCCTGGGGACCTCATAGAGAAGTGGACGATTCCCTTCGGCGGATCATAAACTGGGTCGGCAGCTACGGCAAAAGTAACTTTTACGAATGGGTTGTTGAGCTGAAGGGCTTAAATAAGGCGATCGGATCCATCAGTGTGGAGTTCTCCAATGAAGGTGACGAATCCTGTGAAGTAGGCTATTGTATCGGAGCGGCATACTGGAACAGGGGTATTATGACGGAAGCACTCAGGGCGGTTATGCACTTTCTCTTCTATGAGGTCGGTTACCGGAGGATTCAGGCAAAGCATGATGTGCTCAATAAAGCTTCCGGCAAGGTGATGATGAAGGCTGGAATGCAGTTTCTGAAGACAGAATATCGTGTAGGAACAAGGCGGGACGGCAGCCAGTATGATTGTGCGGTATATGTGAAATACAGGGAGGATGAGTAAAAACCTTCGGAGTAATAAGTTATGCGTTTGTAAGAGAATACGCATAATAAATAATTAACATCAAATATCAAGGGAACGGATATATATCCTTCTCTTGATTTTTTGTTGCTATCGGTAGTAAAATAGTGGTAGCATATTAGTGGTATTCGACCTATAAATAATTGCTTTCATTGTAAAAGAGGTAGCCCATGAAATTTATACTGATCACCGGTCCCCAGGCTGTAGGAAAGATGACGGTCGGACAGGAGCTGGCTAAGCTGACGGGATTAAAGCTGTTCCATAATCATATGACAATTGATCTGGTATCGAATTTTTTCAGTTACGGATCGGCGCAGGGCAAGAGACTTGTCCATCTGTTTCGAATGGAGATTTTTAAAGAGGTGGCGGACAGTGACCTGGAAGGACTGATATTTACCTTTGTCTGGGCATTTGATATGAAAGAGGATTGGGATTATGTTGAGAAGATTTTTCATATTTTTGAGGAAAAGGGAGCCGATATATATATTGTTGAACTGGAGGCCGATTTACAGGAACGGTTGGAACGCAATAAGACACCAAACCGCCTGAGCTGTAAGCCTACGAAGAGGAATACGGAATTTACCGAGCGTGATATCCTGAAAACTGCCGAGAAATACAGGCTCAATTCATTGCCGGGTGAGATAACAAGGAGCAATTATATAAAAATCAATAATAATAATTTAAGTGCTGGTGAGACAGCGGTATTAATAAAGGATAAATTCAAGCTGTAGGATGCTCTGTATGGCTTATGGAATAATATAAATAAAAGTCTGGAAGAAAAAATGATGATTAGCAAGATAATAATTAAGAGACTGGAACCGGATGATATTCTAAGCATATCAGAAAGAGGGACATATGTTAAAACACTATCCAACAGTTGAAATCGCTGAGCAGGAACTTAAACTGGCAGGCGAACTAAATCCGGGTCCATGGGTGGAGCACTCCATCCATGCGGGCCTGGCAGCCAGATACATAGCAGAGAGATGTGAGGATTTAGATCCTGAGAAAGCATATGTACTGGGTATTCTTCATGATATCGGAAGAAGAGTGGGTATTGTCTCACAGAAGCATATAATCGAGGGTTATCGTTATTGTATGGACAAAGGATGGGAGGATGCTGCACGGATCTGTATGACACATTCCTATATGCTTCAGGATATCAGAACAGATATAGGAGCATGGGATATAACCCAGGATGAATACGATTTCATGGATGAGTATATCAGAACAGTTAAGTATGATGATTATGACAAATTATATCAGCTGTGTGACAGTCTTGCATTGGCAAACGGCTTTTGTATTCTTGAAAAGCGTCTGGTTGATGCTCACAGGAGATATGGTGTGTCGGAATATACCATACCCAGATGGAATGCGATCTATGATATCAAAGCATATTTTGAAGGAAAAACAGAATGTTCCATATACGACCTGCTGCCGAATATTAAGGAAACAACCTTTATAGATATACCGGTATGGAAGCCGTTGATGAAATAGTTTTATGGTCAATGTTCTTAATAATGTCATATAAATACCTGTACTAATCAAAGGAGAAGGTGCTGATATATACCCGGCATTATATAGCCATGACTGATGTATTGAAAAAGAATAAGAGTTAAAATAATGAGAATACAAGCGAGGTAATCTATGGATCCAATCAATACGGAACGGTTGATCATACGAAGATTTACAAGCAATGATGCATATGAATTATATGAATATCTTTCTGATGAGGAGGTTGTAAGGTATGAGCCTTACAAGCCATTTACCATGCAGCAGGCTGCTAAGGAAGCCGTACGAAGAGCGGATGATGAAGACTTTTATGCCGTTGCATTAAAGGACAACAGGCTGATCGGCAATATATATCTTTCCAAAGAGGATTATGACACCTGGGAGCTGGGATATGTGTTTAACAGACGTTATTGGAAGCTGGGCTTTGCCGGTGAAAGCGTGAGAGCTGTCATCAGTCATATCGTTGAGAAGGAAAATACATGGAGGATCACAGCCATGTGCGATCCCAGAAATGAAAACTCCTGGAGGCTTCTGGAGAAACTGGGCTTCCGGCGGGAAGGACATCTGTTGAAAAATGTGTATTTCTTTAAGGACGAACAGGGTAATCCGATATGGAAGGATACCTATGTATATGCTCTTCTGAGAGAGAATGGTTAACTGCTGTTCAATAGTGGAAAGGAGGATTAGGTATGGCTGGCTGGGTATTATTTTCTTTGCAGACAATATTGTTCATTCCTGCAATTGCTTTATTAATACTGGTTTTCTATGTGCTTTATTTATCTGCCAAGGCACTGAACATTTACATCAGGAAAAACAGCTGAATTGTGTAAGCTATAAAACACATAATTCATACGTTGAATTTAAGCCTGCGGGCAAGCGGCAGGCATGGACGCCAGTATGGAGAGAGGTCCAGCCCAATTGGTTGGATTTCTTTTTGCCTTAATTCATATATAATCAAGTTATGTTTCGTATATAATATCATTTATAAACAAAAGAGAGTTCAAGGGGGACACAATTATGGAGCATTCGAAACTTGCCGAAGGAGGAATGAATATGCTGCAGGAGTTTAAGAAATTCGCGTTAAAAGGAAATATGATTGA